>CAKUIK010000046.1 GCA_934661005.1 uncultured Slackia sp. | reverse complement strand
GTTCACGGGCAACTCGCTTATGTGCTGCGCGAAGGCATCGGGCAAAATCGACTGGGCCGGTATGCTGAAGAACTGGGTCATTGTGTGGTTCGGCAACCTCGCTGGCGCGCTCGTGGCCGTTGCTCTGATCTATTTCGCCCAGGTCTACGCCATGAACGGCGGCGCCGTCGGCCAAGCCATGGTCAGCGTTGCGGCCGGCAAGGTTTCGCCCGACTGGTTCACGCTGTTCGCGAAGGGCATTATGTGCAACATCTTCGTGTGCTTGGCGGTATGGATCGGCTTCGCAGGACGCACGGTGACCGACAAGGTCATCGGCATCATCCTCCCGATTTCCGCCTTCGTTGCCTGCGGCTTCGAACACTGCGTCGCCAACATGTTCTTCCTGCCCACCGGCCTTCTGCTCAACTCCATGGGCATTGGCGCCGAGGGCGCGATCACGATGGGCGGCATTCTGTTCAACCTGAGCGCCGCCACGCTCGGCAATATCGTCGGCGGCGTGCTTGTTGGCATGGCCTACTGGTACATTTACGCGAAGCGCGCAAAGTAAATTGACGTTTCGAGCTTAGAACGCCGGTGCGAGAGCGCGCCGGCGTTCTTCTTTTTATCGCAACAAGCGGGAGGGGCGCTGGGCGGCAACGCGCGACGTGCTACGGAAGAGGAGAAGAACCTCTTAGGTGAAAACGCGACGCGGGCGAAAGGGGAGACCCTTAAAGCAGAAACGCACCACAAGCTTGCAATCTCGCCCCGGGCTATTACGCTGCGACCACTCTAAAACTCGCTGAAAGGGAGGTTCGTATGACAGAAGAGAATTTCGACATCTCGCCATTCGGCGATGTACGCTTCGTGGTCACGTTCCCAAACACGACGAGCGCAATGGCGTTCGCCGCCGCATGCGAGCAAAATGGCGTCGCGGGAAGGCTTGTGCCCATACCCCAATCGATGCACGCAGGCTGCGGTCAAGCATGGTCGGCACCGCTTTCGGCGCGTGCAGCTCTGCAGGCTGTTATGGCAAAACCTGAGATCAGCTATAACGAATGCACTATTTTCGAGTTCTAAACACGCTTAGCTTGCTATTCTGCTAGCTAGCTATCATATGCATACAGCTTCTTTTCTGCGCCGGTAAACGACACGGCGAGCCTATGGAATTCTGCGCAATCCATTACCATTTACTTTCATTGAATAAAGAGGTTCACAAGGCAAGGCGGCAGTGATACCATTCATGTCGCTGTTTCAGGGCGGGGTGAAATTCCCCACTGGCGGTGAACCGGCTGCGGGCAAAGGGCGCGCAGGCGTTCGGCAATCTGGGCCGTTCGCGAACCGGCAGTCCGCGACCCTTCCAATGCTGGCGCGTTGGCAAGGCTGATTTGGTGAGAGTCCAAGACCAACGGTTAAAGTCCGGATGAAAGAGGCAGGTGATCTTATGTCTGAGCAGTCTACGCACGTCCAATTCACGAACACGAATAAGTGGGACACGAAGCAACTCGTGACCATGGCGCTTATGTGCGCTATCGCCACGCTGTTTATGTTCGTGCAAATTCCGCTGCTTCCCGCAGCGCCATTTCTGACGTACGACCCCTCGTTCGTTCCTGCAATGGTCGTCGGCTTCGCATACGGCGCTGGACCCGGCGTGGCAGTTGGCACGCTCGCAATCGTGATTCACGCGCTCATCACCGGCGACTGGGTTGGCGCGCTCATGAACCTCGTTGCTGCGCTGCTGTTCATTTTGCCCGCCGCCATTCTCTACAAGAAGATGCACACCTACAAGGGCGCGATCATCGGCCTGGTTCTGGGCGTCGTGCTCGCAACGCTCGGCTCCATCGTGGCCAACCTCACCATTGGCGTGTGGTTCTGGTACGGTTCCGCCGACGTGATTTTGCCGCTCATGATTCCCGCGGTTATTCCGTTCAACCTTTTGAAGACCATTTTGAACTCGGTGCTCACGCTCGTTGTGTATAAGGCCGTCTCGAACCTTATCACCCCGAAGAAGAAGCAGGTTAAGGGCCGCGTTTCCGAATAACGCGCCACCTCCCCAAGCTGGCCGCTGCATACGCAGCGGCCAGACGTGTTTATGAAGGACTCGATTATGATCGATTGCTCCAACGTTCGATTCACCTACGATGGCGAGCGCTTCGTGCTGCGAGGCATCGATTTGCATATCGCCGACGGCGAATTCGTCTGCATTCTGGGCGGCAACGGCTCCGGCAAATCGACGCTCGCGAAGCATATGAACGCCCTGCTCGTGCCCGACGAGGGCTGCGTGCGCGTTGCGGGCCACGATACGCAAGACGAAGAATACATCTACGACATTCGCTCCACCGCAGGCATGGTGTTCCAGAACCCCGACGACCAGCTCGTCGCATCGCTCGTGGAAGACGACGTGGCATTCGGTCCTGAAAATCTCGGCGTCGAAAGCGCGCGCATCGCCGAACGCGTAAAACAGGCGCTCAAGGAAGTAGGACTCGTTGGCTTCGAGCGCCACGAAACCCACGCGCTTTCGGGCGGCCAGAAGCAGCGCGTCGCCATTGCCGGCGTGCTCGCCATGGAGCCGCGCGCGCTCATTTTGGACGAAGCCTCTTCGATGCTCGACCCTCGCGGCCGAAAAGGCCTCATGCGCGTGTGCCGCGAACTCAACGAACGCGGCATGACCATTATCATGATCACCCATTACATGGAAGAAGCCGCAGCCGCCGATCGCGTCGTGGTCATGAATGAAGGCCGCATCGCGTGCGAAGGCACGCCCGAAGAGGTGCTCACGCGCGCCGACGAGCTGGCAGCGCTCAACCTCGATGTTCCGTATTCGTGCCAGCTTGGCCTCGCTCTTCAAAAGGCCGGCATGCAGGTTGTGCCACATGTGAATGAAACGAAGATGGTCGCCGAAATCGCCGCAAAGCTCTCTGAAGTGGGCAAACTCGGCGAAGCGGGCCACGCAAAGGACATCGACCCCGCGTTTCATGCAGTCGCGCCAGAGCCTTCGGAAGATGCGCTGCTGCGCTTCGAGGACGTTTTTTTCACCTATACGAAATCAAAGAAGGAACGCAAGCGCAAAAAGCTTGGCTCGGAATCTGAAGAACGCGCGGCCTGGGGAAACGACCCCAATGAGGTATGGGCGCTCAAGGAGATTTCTTTCGAGCTGCGCCGCGGCGAGTTCCTGGGCATTGCAGGTCACACGGGGTCGGGTAAATCGACTCTCCTCCAGCATATGAATGGCCTGCTTCAGCCAAGTCGTGGCCGCGTGCTCGTATGCGGCGAAGATTTGGCCGACAAAAAGGCCGCAGCGGCGGCGAAGGCGCGCATCGGCATCGTGTTCCAATACCCCGAGCGCCAGCTGTTCGCGAACACCGTGTTCGACGACGTGGCGTTCGGCCCACGCAATCTGGGCTTTTCGGGCGACGAGGTAGAAACGCGCGTGCGCGAGTCGCTTTCGCGCGTGGGACTTTCCATTGACAGCCTGCGCGACATGAGCCCCTTCGAGCTTTCGGGCGGTCAGCAGCGCCGCGTCGCTTTCGCCGGCGTGCTTGCCATGAACCCTGAAGCGCTCGTGCTCGACGAGCCCGTAGCGGGTCTCGATCCCGTGGCGCGCCGCGAGTTTCTGGACCTTATCGCGCAGCTCCACAAACAGGGAACGACCGTCGTCATGGTGTCGCACAGCATGGACGACCTGGCCGCGATGTGCGACTGCGTAGTCGTGCTCAAAGAGGGCGAAATCGTGCGCCAGGGCACGCCCGCGCACGTCTTCATGCACGCCGCCAAGCTCAATGAGATTGGCTTGGGCCTTCCCGCGCCGCAGCGCATGGCCTACGCGCTCATCGATGCAGGCGCTCCGCTCAGCGCTGATATGCTCTATTCGATTGACTCGCTTGCCGCCGAAATCGCCGCTATAACGAAAGGCGGCACGCGATGAACGAAGTGTTTTCTTTCGGAAGTTATTACCCCGGGGATAGCCCCTTGCATAAATGCGATGCGCGCACGAAGCTCACGCTTGGATTCGTGTTCTTGATGGTCGCGCTCATGGCGTGCGGGTTTGCAGGGCTGGGCGTGATCGCCGTGTTCGTGGCGTTTCTTTATGTGGTATCGCACATCCCGTTTGGCAAGGCCATGCGCTCGCTCGCGCCACTCATGGCGATCGCGCTCATTTGCGCGCTGCTGAATTTGTTCGTCGACCAAAGCGGCGAAACGCTATTCAAGTGGGGCATTATCGAAATAAGCACCGGCAGCGTGCATTCGTGCTTGTTCGTCGGTTGCCGCATCATTTTAATGATGATGGGTATGAGCCTTATCACCATGACGACCACCACGCTCGACCTTACGGCGGCCGTCGAACAAATGCTGCACCCCTTCGCGCGCTTCGGCGTGCCGGCGCACGAGCTGGGTATGATCATGGGCATCGCCCTGCGCTTCATGCCGCAGTTCGCAACCGAGCTCGCAAATGTCTACCACGCGCAAATCAGCCGCGGCGCCGCGCTCGACGGAAGCCCCGTGAAAGGCCTGCGCATGCTTTCGAGCGTGACGATTCCGCTGTTCGCAAGCGTATTTCGCCATGCAGAAACGCTGTCGGCCGCAATGGATGCGCGCTGCTACCACGGCGAAGAGGGCCGCACGAGGCTCCACCCGCTGCGCTATTCGAAATTCGACGCGTTCGCCATTGCCGCGTTCGCTGTGCTCGTGTGCGGCGTTGTCGCCGTGAACGTGCTGCTCTAGAAAGGAGAGGCCATGCCTGAAAACGAAACGACCGCCGATGGACTCGAGAAGGTTCTGCAATATATGACCTCGGTGCCCGCCTGGTATTTGGCGACGAGCGTCGACGGCCAGCCACATGTGCGCCCGTTCTCGTTCGCCCAAATCCAAGACGGCAAGCTGTGGTTCGTGACCGCCACCACCAAAGACGTATGGCAGGAGCTTCTGCAAAACCAGCTTTTCGAAGCCACCTCATGGTGGCCCGGGCACGGCTGGCTCATTCTGCGCGGCAAAGCGGGGTTGGTTGACGAGGCGTCACCTGAAATGCGCGAAGCGGGATGGCAGCACCTCGAAGGCCTTGGTGAGCATTACGACGGCCCGAACGACGAGACGCTCGTATTCTTCAGCGCCGAAGAGCCCCAGGCATGGATTTGCGACCATGAAGAATGGGTACCTGTGGATTTGTAGACCCCGAAGCCGCACCGCACACTCTATACAACAGTAGTTCCCGCCGCGCAAAGCGGCAAAACAATAAAGGAGCGACCATGGACGAAATCGTACAGTACCTCACCGGCATTCCCGCGTGGTATTTGGCCACCATCGACGCGGCCGACCCCACGCAGCCCCGCGTGCGCCCGTTCTCGTTCGCCGCGCAGGCCGACGGCAAGCTGTGGTTTTCAACGTCACGTGATAAAGACGTATGGCGCGAGCTTGAGGCGAACGCCAAATTCGAGCTTTCCGGATGGAAACCAGGCGAGTGCTGGATTGTGGTGGAAGGCGAAGCAGAGCTTGCCGATGACGCCGCATGCCCCGACGAAGTTCGCCAAGCCGGATTCGAACATATGGTGGGTATTGGCGAACACCACGATTCGCCCAACGACGGCCGCCTCGCATTTTTCAGCGTGAAGAACGGAACGTGCCGCATTTGCGATATCGATGGCAGCGAGCGAAAGTTCCAGTTCTAGGTCGCGCAACAACCGACGGTCTCACCTATTCGCGAGCAGTGCAACCGCTACGCGCGAATCGTGTTCCCGCGTAGTATCAATCGCCCCCGCATACAACGCGCGGGGCGATTTCTTTTTCTGCACGCAACTCATTCTCCGCTGAAACCTTTTTCTTTCGTTTTGGTGTCGTTCACCTTTGTAAAGCCTAGATTAAATTGGGTGAGTGGTATCATGCCTCCCCATGGATACAATAATTAATGCACTCACTCAAATCGATGCTGTTGTATGGGGTCCGGCGATGATTTGCCTGCTCCTGGGCTCGCATATCTTCTTGACCGTTCGCACGGGGTTCATCCAGCGCAAACTGCCGACAGCCATCAAAATGTCCCTCGCCAAAGACGAAGACGCCGAAGGCGACGTAAGCCAATTCGGTGCGCTCGTCACGGCGCTCGCCGGCACCATTGGCACAGGCTCCATCGTCGGCGTCGCCACGGCGATTATCGCTGGCGGCCCGGGCGCCGTGTTCTGGATGTGGCTCACGGGCGTGTTCGGCATCGCCACCAAATACTGCGAGGTATTCGCTTCGGTGAAATACCGCGTGAAAGACCACAAGGGCGAAATGCTCGGCGGTGCTATGTATGCATGGGAGCGCGCGTTCAAGCGCAGCGACGGCAGCGTGCCATGGTGGGCCAAGCTCGGCGCTGTGGCGTTCGCGGCTTTCGCCGTTATCGCCACCATCGGCACGGGCTCCGCGGTGCAGTCGGCCGCCATTACCGGCATCATCGAATCAAGCTTCCCGGGCGTGCCCGATTGGGCAATCGCGCTCGTCATTGCCATCGCCGTGGCGCTCGTGATTTTCGGCGGCGTGAAATCCATCTCGAGCGTTGCCGAGAAGCTCGTGCCGTTCATGGCTGTGGCCTACTTCGGCGGCTGCATGGTTATTCTTGCCATCAACTGGCAATACGTCGGTCCCGCCCTTGCGATGATTTTCGAATGCGCATTCACCTCGAAGGCCGCATTCGGCGGCGCCGTGGGTTCAGGCATCATGGTCGCCTTGCAGTTCGGCTGCGCGCGCGGCTTGTTCTCGAACGAATCGGGCTTGGGCTCGGCGCCTATCGTTGCGGCGGCTGCGGCCACGAAGAACCCTGCACGCCAGGCGCTCGTCGCCATGACCGGCACCTTCTGGTCGACCGTCGTGATTTGCGCCGTCACCGGCATCGTGCTTGTTGCGGTGGGCATTGCCAACCCTGGCCTTATCGAGAACGGCGGCATTAAGGAAGGCGCCGCGCTCGCTTCGGCAGCGTTTGCGACCATTCCTTATATTGGCACCCCGATTCTGGTGCTCGGCATGGTGAGCTTTGCGTATTCCACCATTTTGGGCTGGAGCTACTACGGAAACCGCTGCGTGACGTACCTGTTTGGCGCGAAAGCCCAGCTTCCGTACCAGGTGTTCTACGTTATCATCGGCTTCTTGGGCGCCGTGGGCATTGGCGATGCAGTCTGGCTCGTTTCCGACATTGGCAATGCGCTCATGGCTATTCCGAACATCATCATGGTGCTCGCGCTTTCCGGCCTTATCGCGCGTGAAACGAAACACTATGTCTACGATGGCAATCTCGACGAGGTGTGCGAAGACGAAATTCCCGTGGTGGAATCGAAGTAGCCCAGTGAAACGTTCTACGGAACGGAGCGAGAACGAGCGGAGCGAATTGAACCTGCATTTGAACGGCGGCCTTCGTGCCGCCGTTTTTTATGGGCAAAGACGCACTTACGAGCGCGGCGCAGAAGGCTTCGAGCGACATTCATCACATGTATTAACGAATGGCGCGCCGCATCCCGCTCGCGCTCCAATTTATGCCTTTGGCCCCAAATTATCGGCTAGATTTATAAATCATACGCCATTCGCCGCACCAATATACCGCTCACCGTCGCTTTAGTCCGCTAAAGCGACTTCCTGTAACCAGAAAGCAACACGTTCGTTACAATTTCGCAAGCCATTGAGAGGCGAGGAGAAACATACCGCATGTACGACGAGCACACGGAAGAGCAGGAGCAAGCGGCCCACAGGCCGAAGCCCGGAAACGAGATTACCGCCAAAAGCGAACTCGTCCTTGAACGTTTGCTGGCCGCGCATGGGGCGTGGTTCGACGTGTCGCGAGACGTCACCGTTGCTGGCCGCGCTTTTCGCGCACTCGCGCAGTTCCACTCCTTCGGCGAGCAGTATGTGCTCGTGAAGCGCGTGAAACTGTGGGAGGCCGAAGAGCACGAGTACATGCTGTTCGACGTATGCGACCATGTTGATGAAGCGGCGGCGCGTTCCTACGTCGAGTTCATGAAGAACGAGGCGCTCGAACTCGTGAAGCCCGAACCGAACCATATGTCCTCGTTCAGAACGCTGATTGTGATCGCCAATTCGGCGAGCGACGAGGCGCTCTCACTCTTCCGCAAAACGAACCACCGCAAGAACTTCATGTGGGGCATTCGCGGATGGAGCGATGTGCGGCTCGCGCTCATCGACCTGTCGAAACCGCAAGGCTCTCGCGTTATTTGCAACGGCGCCGCAAAGCGTATTCGCAAATCGCTCGAGGCCAACGCGACCGACTCGCTTCGCGATTAGCAATCTCACACTCACAATGGCACGAATCGCTCGCCAGGTTGCCACGGCGTCGCGATCACCCCTGGGCGATTGCGCCCACAGTTGCTATATCTAGAGGAGTTTTACATGAATGCCATGCTGGTTCTGCTCATCGGCGCGGCTATCCTCGTCGTGGGTTATATCTTCTACGGCGGTTGGCTTGCCAAGCAATGGGGCGTTAAAGCCGATCGCGTAACCCCTGCTCACGAGTTCGAGGACGGCGTCGACTACGTTCCCGCCAAGCCTTACGTCGTTTTGGGCCACCATTTCTCGTCCATCGCCGGCGCAGGTCCCATCAACGGCCCCATCCAGGCAGCCGTGTTCGGCTGGGTTCCCGTGCTTTTGTGGGTACTCATCGGCGGTATTTTCTTCGGCGCCATGCATGACTTCGGCGCCCTGTTCGCATCGCTGCGCCATAAGGGCCAGACGCTTGCAAGCGTTATTCAGGAAAACATCGACGACACCGCGAAGAAACTGTTCTGTGTGTTCGCGTACCTCACGCTGATTTTGGTCGTCGCTGCTTTCGCGTCCATCGTTGCCGGCACCTTCGCCGTGGTTCCCAACGCCGATGGCGTGGTGGAAATGACGGGCACGAATCTCGCGAACAGCCGCACCGCCATGATTTCCGTGCTATTCATCGTCGCAGCCGTTATCTGGGGCGTCGCGCTTCGCGGCCGTTCCATTCCCGGCCCCGTGAACATCGCGCTCGCAATTGTCGTCATTGTCGCCGTGGTTGCCATCGGCTACAACTTCCCGGTTTTCGAGCTCAACAACTTCACCTGGATGTGGATCGTAGGCGCCTACATTCTGGTCGCCTCGGTTGCTCCGGTGTGGATCCTGCTGCAACCGCGCGACTACCTTTCGAGCTACCTGCTCTACGGCATGATCGCGCTCGCCCTGGTGGGCATCATTGGCGCGGGCGTTACCGGCGCTGCCACCAATCTGGACATTCCCGCCTTTACCGGATTTACCGCGGTGAAGGGCGATTCCAAGGTCGCGACCACGGGCTTCTTGTTCCCGGCGCTGTTCATCACCATCGCATGCGGCGCGATTTCGGGCTTCCACAGCCTGGTGGCTTCGGGCACCACTTCCAAGCAGCTCGACCATGAAAGCGAAGCGCAGCCCATCGCCTACGGTGGCATGCTGCTCGAGTGCTTGGTCGCGATTATTTCGCTGTGCGCCGTGGCGTTCGTCTTCGACGGCTATATGGACGGCACCTATGCGTCGCCCACGCAGGTTTTCGCAGGCGGCCTGTCGCAGATGCTCGGTTGCATCCCCGGCCTTTCCGGTGCCGAGGATATCGCGTACTCGCTGCTGATTCTGGCCGTTTCGGTGTTCTGCCTCACTTCGCTTGACACCGCGACCCGCCTTGGCCGCTACATGTTCCAGGAGCTCTTCATTCCTGCCGGCAAAACCCGCGAGGAGCTTTCCGGCTGGCGCAAATTCTTCTCGAACCCCATTGTTGCGACGCTTATCACGGTGGCGCTTGGCGTGGCCCTGGGCCTTACCGGCTACCAGCTCGTGTGGCCGCTGTTCGGCGCCGCAAACCAGCTGCTCGCCGCGCTCGGCCTGCTGGCCGTGTGCGCATGGCTCGGCAACGCTGGCCGCAACAACAAGATGTTCTATGTGCCTATGGTATTCATGCTCATCGTGACGCTGACTTCGCTCGCGCTCACCATGCAGGCCAAGTTCCTGGCCATCATGGGCGGCGCGCTCACCTTGGCCAACGGGCTACAGCTTGTGCTCGCGGTTCTGCTTGCCGTGCTCGCCGTGGTGCTTGCCGTCAAGGGCGCCCGCGTGATTTTCGGCAACAAGAAGAAGGAAATCGCCGAGTAAAGCAAATGCATTTTACGCAGCCTCGCCGCTGCAACAAGGGTCCGCTTCGGCGGGCCCTTTTTCGTTGCTTTTCCACCGCGCCTAATCCTATCTTTGCTGTACTCATTCTTTTCGTGCGACACGCATCGTGCCTGATTGGAGACAATTTCCAACAAGCGGCATGAACCGCATGAACAAGGAGGGAAATTATGGGTACATCTATCACACACGGGTCGGGCGTATCTCGCCGTTCATTTCTCACGGCCGCAGGCATCGGAGCGGCAGGAATCATAGGGGCGAGCATGCTTCCCGGATGCTCCAGCGAAAAAGGAGCAAGCGTCGAGGGCGACGCATGGGACCTCGAGACCGACGTCGTCGTTGTGGGCTCTGGCGCAGCAGGCGTCGCCGCCGCAGTAACGGCGATTGAAGAAGGGGCTGAGGTCGTTATGGTCGAAAAGGCAGACCTCATCGGCGGAGCGACAAGCGCGACCGTACAGTATTGTGCGCCAACGTCCTCACTGGCAATTCCGCAAAAATTCGATGACGTAACCGACAGCGCAGAGCTCATGTTCGAAAACGCCATGGAAGTTTCCGAGGGAACCGCCGACCCCGCCCTGGTCAAAATCTGGTGCGACGGCGCAGCTGACGCGATCGACTGGATGATTGACCATGGGTGCGAGTTCAAAGAGACGCTGAAGATTTGCGAAGGTCGACAAGGACAGGGCAAATACATCGCAAAAACCGCTGGCGAACTTACAACGAAGCTCATCCCAATCATTCAAGAAAAGGCAACATTGCTCAACAATTGCCCGCTTGAAAGCCTTATTGCGAATGAAGAAGGCCGCATCATTGGAGCCACCTGCCTCGAAGGCGGCAAAGAAAAGCGCATTCGTGCGCGCAAGGCCGTCATCATCTGCTCTGGCCCCTGGACTAATGACGAGGTAATGATTCCACGTCATATGAACGAACTGCCGGAAACGCCCGCTGCGGCTGGAAAGACTTTCGCCTCTTTGGGCATGCCCTATGGCTCGTTTACCGGTGAAGCGATTCGCGCAGCCCAAAAGGCCGGCGCTGCCGTTCGCCACATGGAGTACTGCGTGCCAGAACCGTGCTATTCGACCTCGGATCTCATGTCGCAGGGTGTCGCTGTTGCCGGCATCACCCGTGTCGTTGGACAGGTCATGGTAGGATCAAACGGCAAACGCTTTACCGACGAAGGCAAAACTCGCGGCGCCATTGCTCGCGACGTGCTTAAGCTTGACGACAACGTGTTCTATCCCGTGCTCGATGGCCATTTCGTTCCAACGCAAGTGAACCCCAAGGAAGAAGTCCTTCAGAAGTGGATCGATGGCGGCTTCGTGGTTACTGCCGACACTCTCGAAGAGGTCGCCTCCAAAGCAGAATCAAGCTTCGGAATTCCCGCAGATGCACTTATCGCAAGCATTCAAGCCTACAATGAAGGCTGCGATTCCAGTATCGACGAATTCGGCAAAGACCCCCATTTCCTTACTCCGATTAACCAGGCGCCATTTTACGTGGGCCCCGTTGAGACCTGCATCATGCTTTACACCCACGGCGGTCTTGACGCAGACGAAAACGCTCGCGTACGCAATGCCGACGGCGACGTAATCCCTGGCCTTTACGCAGCAGGAATGTGCACGGGCGGACAATTTGGCACCGATACCGTTTCGGGAAGCTGGCAAACAAACTCCATCGTATTCGGTAGAATTGCGGGTGCGAATGCATCGAAGGAAACCGCAGAATAAAGCATTGTGCCAAACGGCAAAACGCTTTCAATTCTCAATATGAGGGAGCTAGGCGGAGCTTGCGTTGTGCAAGCTCCGTTTCGTGCACGGAGGGACTTATGAGGATTGCCACCGATGCGAACATGACAAAAACAAGGCGCACAGCACTCGCCGCAATCGCAGTAATGGGCTTCGGTCTGCTTCAGGGAGCGCGCTTCATTGACGTTAATTCAGGGCCGTACAGCGCGCATTCGCTTGCGCTTTTCGGCCTGTTCGTCGATGGCTCAACCCTGCTCGCCGTCGCAGTGCTTTCGTATTTTGGAAAAATTGACGACAATCGCAGACTCTACTGCGCAGGTGCGATTTCGTGCGCGCTCTACCTCGTTTTATCGTTTTTCGACCTTGGCGATGCGGCCATTCACCAGGCATTCGCCGGCCTTACATGGTCACTCAACGTTCTATGCTGGATGGAAATCCTCACCAACTACAAGCCGCGCTTCGCCCTCATCATAATTGCGCTTGCCTACGCAGTGAACGTTGCAGTGAAACCACTCCTCGGATTCTTAAACCTGCCGGTCGAAGGCGCGCTCACTGCATTCATGGCAATTTCAATTGTCCTGCTCGGCGTTTGCACTCGCTATGACAAGGCGATTGCCCATGACACCCTCGTAAACGAACGCGCTTCCAGTGACGCATCACGCCACGAAACGACCACGCTCTCAGAAGCATTTTCACGCGCACGCAGAGCAGTCGCCTGCGCTTTTGCCTTTTCATTTGTCTGTGGATTCGTTATCGAAACCGACTTGCTTGCCACAAGCATGGAATACGCGCAAAGCAGCGAAACTGCGCTCATTTGTCTCGTCGTAGCGATTCTTATGGTCTTCGCATTGCTCGCCTTTTCGATCCGAAAAGCGAATATCGACTACATGTGTCCCATAGCCGCCGCCTGGATTGCGACGGCGTTGTTCACGCGATCTACGGGATTGCTTGAAGACTCGGTATCGGGCAGCATTATGACGGCAACATTGATTTCGTTCTACGTGTTGCTCTGGCTCATGCTCGTGAGCGAAGCTCACGAGCGAAAGCTCCCCGCGTTTTTCCTGCTCGGTCTCGCTCTAGGAGTCGCACGTTTGTCGGTCATGGCGGGAAGGGCATGCGCTGACTGGGCCATCGGCGGCAATCTAGTTGCCCAAAGCGCAGTAAGTGCCGTAAGCCTATGGGCGCTCGCGATTGCTGTTTCGGCCATATTCTTTGCTTATTTACGATATTCGTCGAAACGCTTACGAGGCGGCTTCAACGAAACGCCCGCCGGGGAAGACGAACAGCAGCCACTCCCCATAGAGGCCGCCAAGCCCAGCAAGGTCGCAGACGATGCGACGTCCGCAAGCGAGACAACTGCGCCAATCGCCCCAGACGAAGACCCATGGGGCGATGCTTTTAACATGCTCGTACAACGCTACGCCCTTTCCGAGCGCGAAGCACAAATCGTGCGCGAATTCGCAGCAGGGCGGAGCGCGAGATATTTGGCGGAATGGTATATGCTCTCGGAGCATACCGTCAAAACGCACTTGCGCAGGGCGTATACAAAAATCGGCGTTCATTCGCGCCAGGAACTTATTGATGCGATAGAAGAAATGCGTGCCGAATCGTTCAAAAACGCAAAAGAGAAGGCGTAGCGGACACTACCGCTACGCCTTCCAGCTAGGCGAGATCTTTGGCAATCGCTTCGCCCGTGAGGCGGCCCATCGACAATCCAACGGAATTCGAGCAATGGCGCACGAAGCTGCGGTTGTACATGAAACGATGCGTGAGCTCGCCAATCGCCCACAGACCGTCGATAGCGTTGCCGGTGTCGTCGACAACGCGGCAATCGCTATCGGTTTTCAAGCCGCCCATGGTCGTAACATATGAGGGAACGTAGCTCACGAGGTAGTAGGGGCCTTCGCCATACGCGACAGCCTTTTCGACAGGCTTGCCGCATTCGTCTTCGGCAGAGCCTTCAGCGAATGCCTGATACGAAGCAAACGTTTCGGCAAGCGCCGCGGCGCCCGCTGCCAATGCGAGGTCGTCAACGGTATCGGCCTTGATGACATCGCCAGTCGAAACGCCCTTCTCAAGAATCGCACACACCTCGGCATTCGCGCTATCGAAAAACGCATAATACGGAGCAGCGTCACGATCGGCCATGCTCGAGGCGAGCAGGATGCCCGGACCGGCTTCGTTAACGAAACGCTTACCTTGGGCGTCAACGAGCATCTTGCTCGCAACCCCACCACCCTCGAGGGGCTTAGTCGAGAGGGACATGTCGACGAGCGTCGCAAATGAGACGTCGGCGTCGGTAAGCTTCCTGGAAGGCATGATATTGAAAGGAATCACCCAGCAATTATCATAAAGTGCTGCGCCCACAGCCTTTCCCATGGTAATGCCGTCGCCGGTGTTCATCGCGTTGCCCAAGTACTGGAAACCGATTTTTTCAACCGAGGGAACAAACTCGTTGAGGTACTCGGCGCTTCCGCCAAAACCACCGCACGCAAGAACCGTCGCTTTTGCCGAAATTGTCTTGGTTTTGCCGTTCGACTTCAAAATGACGCCCGTGACTTTACCATCTTCGACCACCAGCTCGGTCGCCTCATGATCAAGCAAGATTTCGACGTCAGCTTCCTCAAGAGCCATGGTCATTTTCTCGGTAATAAGCTGACCGGCCGCCTTCGAAGCATCGGCACTCGTATCGGGCCACACGGTATCGGTTCCGACTTTCTCTTTCGTAAACGACTGAATGAAATCGATTCCCGTTTTCTCAACCCAGTTCACCGTCTCGCAACTCGCTTGCATGAGCGCTTTCACGCGATCGTAATCGGGGTAGGGCGCATCGATTTTGCCAGTCTCAGTTGCCTTCTTGAAACGGGCGAGGAACTCATCCATAGTGTCGGTCGTTTCGGAAACGAACTGCCAGAATTCTTCGTTTTCGACGCCTTGATAAATCGAAACGTTGCCCTTCGAAGTCTGGAACGAAATGCCCAAAGTCGGCGACTTCTCTACGAGCACGACTTTCGCGCTATTTTGGGCAGCGGCAAGCGCGCACGCCTCGCCAGCAAGGCCCGACCCGATAACCGCAATATCGGTTTCGATAATCTCGCCCTTTGGTTTTTCCTCATCGGCTTGCTTCGAGGCGGCACCTGAACATCCCGCCAAGACAAAACTTCCGCCAAGAATCGCAGCACCCGCGCAGAACGACCTACGGTTGATAGTTTTCATTTTCCCTCCTCCTTGTATGCGGCATTCGACCAGCCGCGCAGCTTTATGATGCCCGAAACGCGCGAAAACCTTGTCGCACGAAAAGAATGAGCAGGCCAGAAAGCCTAGGTAACGAATAGGAACAGCATGAAGAACGAAGAATCTCGGTGCAGTATCAAGCCAGACAATGAGCGCATTCTGAATTCCATTCGTTGCTGGGCTCAGACGAAGAGGGAGGCCGCCGCACGATTCAAATCGTTCTCGAAAAAGAATATGTTTGCTGGTCAAATTTCTTATTTTGGCTTCTTCAAAATAGCGTGGTGGAGTGCTATTTTCTTCTCTTAATGTGCTTTCAGAAAGGGATGCCAATGACAGACGAAAAACAGGAGGTCTCAGCGCAGGCTCAAGCGAAAGAGCCCGCGGTCGAATCTCCGAAAGAGACCCCCGAGAAAACGAGGTCGCTCGGCGTATTCTCGTTCGAGGGCGACATGCCGCTCGCGCAAGCAATCCCCTTGGGCTTGCAGCATGTTCTGGCGATGTTCGTGGGCAATTTGACGCCGCTGCTTATCGTAACGAGCGCGTGCGGATTGGCGGGCGCCGAATTCGCCGACGTGCAGCTTTCCCTGCTGCAAAACGCCATGTGGATCGCGGGCGTCGTAACCCTCATCCAGCTTTTCGGCATCGGCCCGGTCGGCGGCAAGGTGCCCATCATTATGGGCACGTCTTCGGGCTTCATCGGCGTGTTTAACTCGGTAGCCGCATCGATGGGCGGCGGCCTTATCGCCTACGGCGCCATCATGGGCGCATCGCTCATCGGCGGTTTGTTCGAAGCTGTTCTGGGCTTCTTCCTAAAACCGCTGCGCCGCTTCTTTCCCGCAGTTGTTACGGGTACCGTCGTGCTCTCCATCGGCCTGAGCCTTATCAGCGTCGGTGTGAACGCCTTTGGCGGCGGCAACACCGCGCCCGATTTCGGCTCGTTCGAGAACCTGTGCTTGGCGCTCATCGTGCTCATCGTCATTCTCGCCGTGAAGCATGCGACCACGGGCTTCGTGAGCGCGTCTTCCATTTTGGCTGGCATTATCGTGGGTTACGTTGTCGCCGGCATCATGGGCCTGGCGCTTCCCACGACCGGCGTGACCGCCGATGGCGTGGAATACACCAAGGCATGGGTTCTGAACTGGGATAAGGTCGCCGCGGCGTCATGGTTCGCCATCCCGAATCTGCTGCCCGTCATGCCCGTCTTCGACATGCGAGCCATCGCGCCCGTATTGGTGATGTTCATCGTTACGGCCGTCGAGACCGTCGGCGACATTTCGGGCGTCACACAAGGCGGTATGAATCGCGAGGCTACCGACAAGGAGCTTTCCGGCGGCGTTATGTGCGACGGCCTTGGCTCGTCGCTCGCGGCCATGTTCGGCGTGCTGCCCAACACTTCATTCAGCCAGAACGTCGGCCTGGTCACCATGACCAAAATGGTCAACCGCAAGGCCCTTGCCTGCGGCGCCGTATTCCTGATTCTGTGCGGCTTGTGCCCGAAGCTCGGTGCCGTGGTCTCCATCATGCCCCAGTCGGTCCTCGGCGGCGCGGCCGTTATCATGTTCGCGTCCATTGTAGTGAGCGGCATTCAGCTGATTACGCGCGAGCCCCTTACGCCGCGCAACCTGAGCATCGTCTCGGTGGCGCTTGGCTTGGGCTACGGCATTGGCGCGAACCCCGCCGTGTTGGCCGGTTCGCCCGAGTTCGTTGGCCTGATCTTCGGCGGCTCTGGCATCGTCGCCGCAGCTGCGGTCGCGATCATTTTGAACATCGTGCTTCCAAAAGACGAAAACGAGAAAACGCCCGAGAAGGACGCGAACGCTTAACGAGCTAAACGAGCGGCTCAAGGTTGGCATTCGGACTTTTGGCTCGAATCGTTCTTGTACATCCAAACGAACGGCCTCCTGTTTCTTCCCTCAAGAGACAGGAGGCCGTTCTTTGGTGCCTGGTCGAAACGCGAACGATAGAACGGCCCATCCCAACCGTGACATCATCCCTGGCCTATAGGACAAAAGGCATGTCTGTCCTAGGGACATCGGGGGTGCGCCCCATTT
>CAKUIK010000045.1 GCA_934661005.1 uncultured Slackia sp. | reverse complement strand
CCTCGTCGATTGTTTCTTTTGGGTATGCCATTCTGATTCCTCCTCGAGAAATTCTCCAGGATTTGGGGCGCACCCCCTCGATGTTGTCCCGAATTCGCTTAATGTGGCACAAATTTGCGGTTGTGAACGCCCTCGTGAGGGGCCGTGATTCATGCGGGCTATAAAAGCCCAGGTCAACGGGTTGTCGATTAGGGCATCGGCTTCAGTCTGGCGTAATTCTGGGGAAAATATCGTTCACAACCGCAAATCTGTGCCAAAAAAGGACGAATTTGGACCAAAAAAGGGATGCTGCAACATATGCGCCCTGTAATTCGTGTTATGGGTGTCGACGAATAACCGAGGCGGTCGCATGACAGGTAAGGAATCGAATGAGTATCGACAATGAAGAGAGAAAGAGGCGGTGCGCTGAAGCGATGCGCGTGCATGGTGATGCCGTGTATCGATTGGCCTTCGCGCGCTGTCGCAACAAGGCCGACGCCGAAGACATATTCCAAACAACGTTCCTTAGATTCTATGCTTCACAAACGCTGTTCAATAATCACGAACACGAGAAAGCGTGGCTGCTGCGCGTATGCATTAATGCGTGCAAAGACCTTCAAAAGAGCGCATGGCGCACGAAAGTATCTGCAATGCCCGATGAGTTCGATGCCCCCGACACGAGCACGCGAAAAGAGGCAACGCCGCAGGAAGATGCGCTCGATGAAGCTTTGCAGGGATTGTCGTCCGAACAGCGCACGGTGGTGCATCTACATTGTTTCGAGGGCTTTTCGACCGGGGAGATTGCGCAGATGCTCGGCATGCGTTCAGCGACAGTGCGCAGCCATTTGCATAGAGCGCGCATCGCTATGAGGAATGCGCTCGAGGACGCGGGGTTTCCTCAGCCAAGCAATCGAACAGTCGTTTTACCTAAAACGAAGGAAGCTTCATCGCTTGAAAGAAGGTCGTCGGCTAAAACATCCGGTCCTTTTTGCAAGCCCGCTCATTTCAACACCGGCTCCATTCCTAAAGGAGGAAGCGATGAATGAAGATAACGACCTGCGTGCCCTTTATTGTGCATCGCAGAATGACGTGCATGCGTCCGAGCGCTTGAAGGCGCGTACGCTTGAATTGCTTGACGATAATGGTGAAGCCTTGACTTCTGCCGCGCTTGAGTCTGCCTCATCTGCTCGAAAGCAACGTTTCATGAGGTTTGGGCGTAAGCCGATTTACGGCATGGTCGCATGCCTGGCGCTTGCAGCCATGGGTTTCGGTGCCGTGCAGGCAATGGTGCACACGAATGAGGGCGCCTCCGATATGGGTACGGTTGAGACGGCCTCCCTTGATTTCACGGTTAAGGCCTATGCTGCGGGTACGCAATCACCGCTTGCTGCGGGCGATAACGGAATGATCGTGTTTGGGCATGCGAGCGATTTATCGCAAAGCTCGCCAGGATGGGACGATAACGGCACCTATACGGGGTGTTTGTTTAGGGTGGAAGCCGAAGGCGTGAAAACCGTGCAGGCGCATATCTCGAAAGGGATGCTGTATCGCTATGATACGCAGAATGTCAGCTATGCAAGCGATTCCGAGCTGTTGTACGAGGCGCTCACATGGAAGCCGCTGAAGCGAGGGCTCGGTGAACGATTGAATTCGTATGACGAGGTAGCGGTGGGCATTCTGAACGATGGACTGGACAAGGGCGACCCGAACAAAACGTATCAAGTTCAAACGTCAAAGCGTTTGGGACAAACTGCTGAGCTTGACTACGACGAAGGCGATGAAAGTACCTATTTTGGGCTCTGGACCGACGAGGTGGCTGATGCTGACGGGTCTGACGATTCCGCGCGCGACAAATTCGGATCAATTGCGAATGTTTTTGAGGGCGCTGAGCTCACGGTGACGGTCACCTTCGAAGACGGGCGTACATCTACCCAGGTTATCGATCTTCATGCGGGCAATTTCCTGGCCGATTGGAACAGTGAAAGCAGCGAAGATTTGGAGGCGCTGGCGATACAGCCCACGCTTCTCGAGGATGATGCGGAAGTACCCGATAGCGCCTTCGTGTTGCGAACCGTGTACGGTGAGGTGGCGTCATCGACCAGCGAGACCTTCCCCTATGCGAATGAGGCCATCAACGAATATGCAAACACTATTGACGAACCTATGAAGCTGCCCAATGACGGTACGGGTGACTTCCTGGAAAATGGAGTTCAAGTAGAAATCGGCACAGACGGCGAAGCTCTGAGCACCTATGCGAGTGCCGCAGCAGATGAATCTTCCGAAACGATGCTGGATTCAAGGAACGAATCGAACCCGAGTTTGACGGTGGACGGAATTTCCACGGAGCTTGTTGATTCCCTGCCGGAGGGCACGCCCGTCGAAAAAACCGAGATTGCACGCATGGCTCCGCTCGATTATTGGAACAGGATTGTTGAGGCGCGCTGTGGATTCACCATCGACCAGAATTGGAAGGCAAGGGATGGGGCAAGCATCGTCCATGTAGGTTACTCCCTGACCAACAGCTCCGACGAACGCAAGCTCTTCAGAGTGCCTTATATGCAGGACCTTGGGCGAATCGAAGAAGGTGCGACGTTCTATAGCGCAGGACGCTCTGCAGCTCCCCTGATGTTCGTTGGTACAAAGAGCGACGGTTCTACGTGCGGCTGGTACGATAACGACGTGGCGACGCTTGAGCCTGGTGAATCGATGAAAATCGATTGCTATTATGAAGTGAGCAATTCGCTTTTGGATAGAAATGACCTCGCGATTGCATTTGGCGCAAATGCCTTTCCGAATATCGCGGTAAGAATCTCTCTCGACTAAACGGATATGGGGCGGGTGTCTGTCTCCTGCCCCACGTTTGGAGATTTTCGACTCATGCGATATTTTATTTAAGGCGCATGCGTCAGGTGGCTACTCGCTCTTAACCATATCTAAGAACAGCTGGTGAATTGAATTGTCGGCATCGAGTTCAGGATGGAATGACAACGCAAGTTGGTTGCCTTGACGAACCGCGACGATATCGCCCCTCACGCGAGCAAGAATGTCAACATCCTCGCCCACTTCTTCGACCAGAGGGCCGCGAATAAACGTCATGGGAACCGCGCCGAGGCCATCGAATTCCTCGATAGCGTGGAAGCTGCCCAGCTGGCGACCGTACGCGTTGCGACGAACCTTGATGTCCATCGTGGCGAAATAGGGCGGCGCAGCTGGATCGAGCGTGTCGTCGGTCACGTGCAGCGTGGAGCCAGCGACCGATTCTGCGAACGTCGAAAGGGATTTGGCACCCGTGCCCTTGCCCTGGGATACTTCGTTCGCAAGCAGAATCATGCCCGCACAGGTGGCAAGCACCGGAATGCCGTCGGCAATTCGTGCCTGCAAGTCGTCGAACATGCCAAGCTCGCGAAGCAGCTTGCCCTGTACGGTTGATTCGCCGCCGGGAAGCACGAGGCCATCGAATTGCTGGTTTAAGTCGCTCTCCTGACGCAACTCGACGCATTGCGCGCCCAGCTGCTCAAGCTTATGCTCGTGTTCGATGAATGCGCCCTGAACAGCCAGAACGCCAATAAGAGGTTTAGCCATATTCGATACTCCATCTGCGAGTTGCCCATGGAATCGTACGGCAGGCGATACCTGAGCTCGCGCGAACAGCACGTATGTGCTGTTTGGCTCGTGCGGACGCTGCCGTCCAATCCCATGGGCAACTCGCTCGTATATATTTCGCGTTTCGATGGATTCCTATAGCGGGAATGGACAACGCGCCCTCGTATTGGGCAAGCGTCGATAGCCGATTGCTCGCTTTGGATAATCTACCGAAAGAATCTGAAATAAAAGAAGCTCCTTGAATTGCCGGAGTCGCGTTCTTCCGCACGAGCCGAACAGCACTTAATGTGCTGTTCGTGCGAGCTCAGGCATTGAACGCGAATGCGGCAATCCAAGGAGCGGACGGGCTTGATTATTTGCCGCGCTCGGCCATAAGCAGGGCAATCTCGCTTTCATTGATGCCCACCATGGCTTCGCCCAAATCTTCGGAAAGTTCGGCGATAAGCTTTGCGTCGGTGTAGTTCGCGACGGCCTTTACGATGGCGGCGGCGCGCTTTGCGGGGTTGCCGCTCTTGAAGATGCCAGAGCCCACGAACACGCCTTCGGCACCGAGCTGCATCATGAGCGCGGCGTCGGCCGGGGTGGCAACGCCGCCGGCGGCAAAGTTCACAACGGGGAGCTTGCCGTTGTCATGTACTTCCTTGAGCAGGGCATACGGAACGCCGAGCTGCTTGGCGGCTTCGAAAAGCTCGTCTTCGGCCATGCCCGCTACGCGGCGGATCTCGCTCTGCATGGCGCGCATGTGGGTCACAGCCTGCACGACGTCGCCCGTGCCCGGTTCGCCCTTGGTGCGAATCATGGAAGCGCCCTCGGCGATGCGGCGCAGGGCTTCGCCCAAATCACGAGCGCCGCACACGAACGGCACAGCGAACTTCGTCTTGTCGATGTGATACACGTCATCGGCGGGCGAAAGCACTTCAGATTCGTCGATGTAGTCGATATCGATGGCCTCGAGAATCTGGGCTTCGACGAAGTGGCCGATGCGGCACTTCGCCATAACCGGGATGCTGACCGCTTCCTGAATGCCCTTGATCATTTTCGGGTCGCTCATGCGCGATACGCCACCTGCCGCGCGAATGTCTGCAGGAATGCGTTCGAGTGCCATAACGGCGCACGCGCCAGCCTCTTCGGCGATGTGCGCCTGCTCGGGCGTGGTGACGTCCATGATGACGCCGCCCTTGAGCATTTGGGCGAGGTTGCGGTTGAGCTGTGAACGATTTTCGGTGGCTTCAGTCATGATGGCCTTCCTTTCGGGCTTTCTTGCGAATGCCTGAAATCCTACCGAGTTACTGGTATTATTCGTAGCATCACTTCACATTGTTTTGATATGGCCAGATTAATATCAGTTTGCTTTAGTTGGCTAAAGCGATAAGGCCAGATTGAAAGAGGGCGCTATGCTTACGTACGATATGGACGAACGCGGCGAAGAATCGCTGTACGCATATCTCTACAATTGCATGCGTGCCGATATCGAGAATGGTTCAATCGCTGCGGGCGAAAAGCTTCCCTCGAAGCGCAAGCTTGCCGACCATTTGGGGGTGAGCGTCGTTACCGTAGAGGGCGCGTACCGCCAACTTATTGCCGAAGGGTACGTCGAGTCGCGTGCTCGGCGCGGCTATTTCGCGGCCCATATAACAAGCTCGAATACTCGCGCGCTCATGAACGAACGCAGCGGAGCTCAGCGTGGAAACGAGCTCACGGCTTCTTCGGGCGCGAGCGGCGCGAAAGAGCCGGAGGCTCCCCAGCCCTCGTTTGCGTTCGATTTGTCCAAAAGCTCGCTTCCTGAAGGCCTCTTCCCTCTTGCTTCGTGGTCGAAGGCTTTGCGTGATACCCTTACGCAAGAGCCTGCTGCTGCGCTTGTTGGCGAAAGCGACCCCCTGGGCTGCTTGGCGCTTCGTGACGAAACCTCTCGATATCTTCGCGAAACGCGCGGGCTCGTGGCTCCACCTGAGAATATCGTGGTGGGTTCGGGCGCTCAAACTCTCTATAACCTTATCGTGCAACTCGTTGGCAGGGACGGAATCGTCGGCGTTGAAGACCCTGGTTATCCGATGCTTCGTAACGTATATGGCGCCAACAACGTTCACCTTGCCTCTATTCCGCTCGATACGTTTGGGGTCTCGATGGCCTCGGTTCGCGAGACGGGCGTCAATATGCTTCATATCACGCCTTCGCACCAGTTCCCCACAGGTATCGTTACGAGCGTGAGTCGCCGCCACGAATTGCTCGGTTGGGCGACCGAGGCACCTGATCGCTACATTATCGAGGACGATTACGACTGCGAGTTTCGTTTGGCGGGGCGTCCCATACCCACGCTTCAAGGCATTGACGCCTCGGAGCGCGTTATTTATACCAACACGTTCTCGAAAAGCCTCGGCGCGGCGTTTCGTATTGCATATATGGTGTTGCCCGACCATCTTGCGCGCCGCTATCGAGGCGAGATGTCGTTCTACTCGTGCACCGTGCCGGCAATCGATCAGCTCGCCCTCGCTCGCTTCATGCATCGCGGCGAATTCGAGCGACACGTGAATCGCTTGCGCACGCATGCGCGCGAGGTGCGCGATGCATTTCTCGGGACGCTGAAGGAGGAGTTATCCCAAGAATGCTTCTCTGCGTCAGGCCAAGACGCAGGTCTGCATTTCGTGCTGGAATTTCATGATGTCGACGAGCGACGATTTGTTGAAGGGCTTGCCGATTATTCGGTGCGCATGCCTTCGTTGAGAGAGTTTAGCCCAAACAAAAACGACGTAACGAATCGTGGTCGCTACGTCGTTCGGTATTTGCATCTATCGAAAAGCGAGGCCCGAAATGCGGCTTGCGCAATCGCCCTTGCCTACAAAGCTGCTCAATAGTCGCGCTTGATGCTTTCGAAATTGAGGCTGACGCGTGATTGGGTGGGGTTTCGTGCCAGCCTTGGTTACTGTGGCTATGGACGCCTCGGCATAACAATGGCGCGGGCGCTGAAATACGTCACGAGGAAATACGCGCCGTAGACCGCGAGGAAAACCGTGGCGGTTACGAGGGCGGTTGCGCTCAAGTTGAAGTTGCCGAATACGAGCACGATGTCTTTCACCGTTTGCATGGCGCAGATCGTATGCGCAAGCGCCACTATCAGCGGGAATGCGAAGCACACGAGTACTTGCTTGAAAAGCGCTCCCGAAATCATGCTTTGAGGTGCGCCTAGTTTAGCGACCAGCTCGTAGCGGCGTGCGTTGTCGCTCGCATCAGAGAGCTGCTGTATGGCGAGAATCGCTGCGCAGGCTACGACCATGATGAAGCCGATGTATATCGCGAGATAGCTCACAAGTGCAGTGAGGTTGTGGCTCTCGGCCTGCACGCCTGCGGCGCTTTGGTACATATACATGGGCCAGGAGTTTTCCTCCGCATTATTCCTGTCGCACATCGCTTGGCAGAAGTCGGAGAACGCATCTTGCATGCCATCGGCGATGCGGGCGTCGAAAACCGCCATGGCGGGCTCTCCCGTTACGACCTCGTCGGGAACGACGATTTCAAATGCCCTCGTACTTACGCTTGTGCATTCAATGGTGTCGGTTGCAATTTCACGCTGCGCCTTTAGCTGCGTGTCGCCAATGGCAATGGTCGGCTGCTTCGCGGCCACGTTCGCCAAATACGGCTGCGTCGTAGCGAAATCGGACCAGAGCAGGCACTCGCCATCGTTGACTTCAATCGGCTCAAGGCCGCACAGTTCGCGGGCTGCGTTGAAGTCGGATGCTTTGATAAGGTATGCCTTCTGCTGCGTTGCGTCTTCAGTGATAAGGCCCGCGCCAACCGAGTCGAGCAAGTTGAGCCCCGTGAGGTCGCGCAGCGTATCGAATGACACACCGCTTGGGTAGAAATTAATTTGAGTAGAGTCTTCCACCATGCTGGTCCACGAAGGCGCCCCATATTGCTCGGTGAGCCTCGAAAGGGCTGTGACTACATCGAAATCCGATTCTTCGACCAAGTCGTTGACGAGTGATGTTGTGGCGAGTTCACCTTTTTCGTCATAGTAATTCATGGCGTAATAGCTTGTGAACGACGCGTCGCACCGTATGCCGTTTTCAACGTTTTTCTGCATCGCATCGACTATGCCAATGCCGCCGCATACGCTTGTGAGCGCAAGGAAGAGCGTCATAGCGATGACGGACATGCTGACAAACGTGGAATTGATGCGCGATGCGAGCTGGCGCAGGAAGAACATGTTCAATCCGCGCAGGTAGAGCGGCTTTATCATCTGTGCGGCTTTGAGCAGAAAGCCCGCAAGCGAGAAGAACAACAGCACGGTGCCCGCGCTTACGAGAATCGTTTCCACGAGCAAGTTCGACATGTTGTCGGAAAGAAGCCCCGTGCGAAGCAGCATAGAATACGAGTAGCCAATGATGCACAGCGAGATGATGAACAGGGCGAATGAGAGCGGTAAGCTGCGCAAGCGCGGTTTGTCGTTTTTACGTGACCCCGCGAGCAGGTCGATAAGCTTCGCCTTTGCCAGATGGGCTGAATTCCAGAGCATTGATACGGCAAAGATTACCGCGAAGGTTGCGACGGTCATCGTGAACGCCTTCGTCGAAAACGACAGCGTCACGCCCTCAACCGGCTGTGCCATCATGGAAAGGCACAAGTATGTGAGCGCTTGCGAAAGCGCGACGCCCACGAGCAGCCCAACTGCGAGGGAGGCCGCGCCGACAATCAGCGTTTCGCAAGCTGAGATTTTCAGCAAATCGCCTTTCCCCATGCCGAGCGTGAGGTACATGCCGAACTCAGCCTTGCGGCGGCGAATAAGGAACGCGTTGGCGTAAAGCACCAGAAATCCCAATACAATCGCAATAAAAACCGAAACGCCTGCGATGATGTCGGAAAGGAGCTTCACGACGTCTGAAGCGTCTGTCGGCAAGTTTTGTACTGCCGAGGAATCGGCGATGGAATTGAAGGCGTAGAAAACGGCGATGCCGAGCACAAGCGTGAAGAAATAGACAGCGAAGTCGCGCGCGGATTTGCGCACGTTCGCGAAGGCAAGCTTAGCGAACATTGATGGCCTCGCTTTCCATGCGCGCGGTTGCGGCAACGATGGTTTCGAAGAATTGCGTGCGATTCAAGCTGCCTCGCTGGATTTGGCCGTAGAATTTTCCGTCGCGAATGAAGACGATACGCGAACACCAGCTTGCCGCGAAGGCATCGTGAGTCACCATGACGAGCGTCGAGCCCATGCGATTGAGCGTTGAAAACGTTTCAAGCAGGTGCTTTGACGATTTTGAATCGAGCGCGCCGGTTGGCTCGTCGGCCAGAATGAGACTCGGCTTGGTGATGACCGCGCGGGCAGCCGCCGCGCGCTGCTTCTGGCCACCCGAGATTTGATATGGGTATTGCGCGAGGATATCTGCGATGCCTAATCGTGATGCGATTTCGTCGACCATGGGAGGAATCTCGCTCGTCGGCCTTTTCTGGATGGTGAGCGCAAGCGAGATGTTCTCGCGTACGGTAAGGGTGTCAAGCAGGTTCGAATCCTGGAAAATGAATCCAAGCTGGTCGCGGCGAAACCTCGTGAGTTCTCCCCCGCGCATTTTCGTGACGTCGCGTCCGGCGACACGAATCGAGCCCGATGTTGGCGCGTCGATGGTCGAAATGCAGTTGAGCAGGGTCGATTTGCCCGAGCCCGATGGGCCCATGATAGCCACGAACTCGCCGGCATCGACGAAGAAACTCACTCCGCCGAGCGCGAGCGTGGAAGCCTCGCCGCCTTTCTTCGATTTCCCGTATTGCTTTACAACGTTGTCGACTTCAAGCACGTGGCTCATGACGTTTCCTTTCCTTGGCTCATTCAATAATCCAAAGATACGAAACGCTTCTTTCGCCGCCCTTGCGTCTACCTTACGTTTGCCTGACTTTCGGGCCTTGGGCCACACCAGCTCAAGCGCGATAGGTTGCTGCGGGTATGCGCATTGTTGCGGTGAACCCTTTGCCTGGTTCGCTTGCGAACGAGACGTAGCCACCATGCATGAGTGAAATACGGCTTACCAGGGTAAGTCCCAGCCCGTGGGCATCGTAGCTTGCATCGGGCGTTGAGGCTTGCGACATAAGCGCAGCAACGTGTGACGTATCGCAGCCGCGGCCATTGTCTGCAACGGTGATGGCAAGCATTCCTGAGCCCTCGATATCGAGCGATAAGGCGATTTTGCACCCTTCGCCATTGTGTCGCATGGCGTTGTCGATGAGATTTCGCACGGCGCGGCGCAGCAAGCGCTCATCCCCTTGCACCGCGCAATCTTTCACCGCTTCGGCATCGAAGAACTCGAGTTCGTATTGCGCATCGATACCTGTGTTGAGGTAGTCGGCCACAATGCCGCGTGCGAAAGGAACCACCTGGATGATCCCGATATTCATGGGCTGCGAATCGTATTCGAGCTTCGAAACGATATTGAGGTCTTCGACCAAATCGCGAATGCGTTCGTTCTGGCGAACGATGACCTCGCCTGACTTGCGCACTTCGGCGGGCGCATCGGTCGCGTGCGCGATGCGTTCCGCATGTCCCATTGAAATCGCAAGCGGCGTGCGAACATCATGGCTCACGCCCGAAACCCATCGCTTGCGGGCTTCATCTTTGTGCTGGATAATCGCGCTTGCCGCGTTTACGCTTTCTGCGATGTCGGCCAAGGGTCCCTTCATTTCCATATGCGTTGGCACTCCGTGGGCCAAATCGTCAAGGGCCTCAACAGCGGGTGTGATTGCCTTGAGCATGCGTCGCCTGGACAGGCTATACACCATAAAGAAGATGAGCGCGTCGAGGTAAAGAAGAACAATGCCCAAAATAATGATGCCGATGAATTCGCGATTTCCCAGGTATTTAACGGGGAATGCCACGTACTCGTCTGTGGGGTACCCTACGATAATGGTGCCGTCGTCACGGCTTGTCCCGAAGAAGGTCGGGTAGTTTTCGAGGTAGAACGTGCGCGCGGCATTTGCGATGTCGTTTTGGGTGTAGGTGCGATTTGCGATTTCTGGGGGCGCATTATGGTTCCAGAGGACCGTGCCGTCATTTCCCACGAGTATTGCCCACGCGTTCTGCTGGTCAAGCCACGAGGCGGTATTGCCAGAAAGCGTATAGGTTGTCTCGCCGCCCTCACCTTCGGTTGCTTCGAGATTGTCGGCGACCTCGAAGGTGGTGCTGTAAGGCGATCCGTCGTAATCGGGGTTGTCATAAATCGCGAACTGGAAAACGATATATATCGCGATGTCGACGAAAAACACCAGCATCGTAAGACCGATGAATAAGAAGGCTTGTTTCGCGAAATACGCAGGCGCGAAGCTCTGGCGGCGCGTGCGGTTGATGCGCCATTGGGCGGCCGCATCGCGGGTGGGCGTCGGGGCTTTTTTCTTGAAGAATCCCATTCGCTACCCTTGAACGATGAGCTTGTATCCAAGACCTTTTGCAGTTACGAGCGATGCGGGATGCGAGGGGTCGGCCTCGATTTTCTCTCGGATGCGTCGCACGTGCGTCATGAGCGATTGCCCATACCCGAAGCTGTCGCCCCATGCTGCCTCGCACAGTGCCTCGCTCGTGACGATGCGGTTCGCGTTGCGCGCGAGAGCCGTGAGAATTTCACGCTCTTTCACGGTGAGCGATACGCGCTCGCCGTTTGGGCGAATCGCTTCTGCATTCGATAGGTCAAGCGTGCACGCTGCGAGCTGAAGCGTATCGGGTTGGGCGGGATAGCAGCGACGAAGCACGGCGCATACGCGCAGCACGAGCTCCTGGGGCGAAAAGGGCTTCGGAATGTAGTCGTCGGCGCCCGTGCGCAATCCCGCGAGTCGATCTTCGGTCTCGTTTTTCGCCGTAAGGAACATTACGGGCAAAGGCGCGCCCGCGGAAAGCGATCGCAGGTATTCGCACAGCGTAAAGCCATCGCCGTCGGGCAGCATAACATCGAGTAGCGCAAGCTGGGGGTTTGTTTCTCGGAATACCGCAAGCGCCTCCATGACCGATCCGGCTTGCGAAATTGCGCAAAACCCCTCGGCGCGAAGCACGTCCACGATCATATGGCGAAGTTGGGGCTCGTCATCGACCACCAGAATGCGTTTGTCTCGCAGGCTGTTCTCTACCATAGCGCCCTCCTTTTCACTGTGCATTATTTCACTTCGCTCGAGCGTCGCGACGCGGAAACGGTGAAAGTAAGGCAAATGTCAGGTGCGATGTCTGGAAGATTGAGCGCAATGCTCGCATTTGCCACATCCCAAGATGCCGTCTCGCGTTCAATCGCCATCGAGAAATTTGTCGCTGAAGCACTTTAGCGTGCAAAAGTGGCGTATACTTTTGAGGTTTTCAAATCATCTGGAAGGATTCCCATGTTCATTGAACCTAAGACGGTCGTATGGATCGCCGGCGCAAGCGGGCGATTGGGCCGCGCCATCGAGCACAAGCTCGACCACTCGCGTTATACGATTATCCCGACCGACATCGAGGTCGATATCACCGACCTCACCACCGTCGTGCAGCATGCCGACACCTATCGCCCCGAAGTCATCATCAACTGCGCCGCCATGGCACGCAAGAATGAAGCTGAGGCAAACCCCGATTTGGCCTACAAGGTCAACGCGCTGGGCGCGCGCAACTTGGCTATTGCCGCGACAAGCTCGGCGGCGACGCTCGTGCACCTCTCGACCGACGACCTGTTCCCGGGAGTTATCGCGCACCCGATCAATGAGTTCGACAAGACCCTGCCGCCGCATATCTACGGCAAGTCGAAGGAGGCTGGCGAGCGTTTGGTTCGCGAGCTGTGCGCTCGGCATATTATCGTTCGCTCGAGTTGGGTGTATACCGCTAACGAAGATGACCTCATCGCCCGTCTGCTGAAGGCGTGCCGCGAGGGCCAAACCGTTGAGGTGCCCACGAACCAATACGCAAGCCCCACTTCGGTTGACACGCTGGCCGAATTCATCGTTGCCGCGCTCGAGAGCGACGAGTTCGGCACGTTCCACGCAGCCGACAAGGGCTTGTGCAGTCGCTTTGAGTTTGCCAAGCACGTGTGCGATTTGGCGGGCGTTCCCACCACGACGCTCGTTGGTCGTCAAGACCCCTCCGAGGCGTATCGCATTGAGCTCGACAACCTTATGATGCGCCTTACGGGTGTGTACTCCATGCCTTCGTGGCAAGATGATGTGAAAAATTACCTGGGCGTCCACGGCCTGCTCGCCGAATAGTCCATAGAAAGGTCGACCATGACCAACGAAAAACAAACTTCCGGCAAGAAGCAGCGCAAGCTCGGCCTTACGTCGATTATCCTTATTGCGCTTGCCCTCGGCATTGTGTGCGGCGTCATTTTCCATTACCTCATTCCTGCGGGAACTGTGCGAGACGACATCTTTGTGGATGGCATCTTCTATGTAGTGGGTCAAGGCTTCATCCGCCTCATGCAAATGCTCGTCGTGCCGCTCGTGTTCTGCTCCATTGTGTGCGGTGCGGCATCTATTGGCGATACCAAAACGCTCGGTACGATTGGCGTGAAAACGCTCGTCTTCTACCTGTGCACTACTGCGCTCGCTATTACTGTCGCTTTGTGTATGGGCAACCTGCTCAATCCTGGCCTTGGCGTCGACATGTCCTCAATTCTGGTGAGCGACACCTCGAGCCTCGATAAGGCACAAAGCAACAACCAGACGGTCGCTGACACGCTGCTCTCGATCATTCCGAAGAATCCCATTAACGCGCTGGCCTCGGGCGATATGCTCGCTGTCATTTTCTTTGCACTGTTCGTGGGCATTATCATTTCCATTATGGGCCGCAAGGTCGAAATCGTGCATCGTTTCTTCGAACAGTTCAACGACATCATGATGAAGATGACCTCTATCGTTATGTATGTAGCCCCTATCGGCGTGTTCTGCCTGCTTTCTCGCACATTCGCCAACGTTGGCTTCGAGGCGTTTTTGCCTATGGTGAAATACATGCTCGGCGTATTGCTCGCGCTTGCCGTGCAGTGCCTCGTCGTGTATATGATCATGCTGTGGCTGTTCGCGCGCGTGAGCCCCATCATGTTTTTGAAGAAGTTCTTCCCCGTTATGGCGTTCGCGTTCTCGACGGCAACCTCGAACGCGACCATTCCTTTGAACATGGAAACGCTTGAACGCAAAATGGGCGTCGACCGCCGTATCTCTTCGTTCACTATTCCTTTGGGTGCGACCATTAATATGGATGGCACTTCCATCATGCAGGGCGTGGCGGTTGTATTCACCGCCCAGCTCTTCGGCGTGCCTTTGGGTCCTGTTGAATACGCGACGGTTATCGCCACCGCGACGCTCGCCTCTATCGGAACGGCGGGTGTGCCCTCGGTTGGCCTTATCACGCTTTCGATGGTGTTCAATTCGGTCGGTCTGCCGCTCGAGGGCATTGCGCTCATTATGGGCATCGACCGTATTTTGGACATGACGCGTACCGCCGTGAACATCACGGGCGATGCCGTGTGCACCACGGTTGTTGCCAAACAGGCGGGCCGAATTGACATGAATGTGTATAACGACCCCGATGCTGGCAAGGATGTCGAGGCGCCTGAGGCGGCCTAATTGCCATGTGTTACTGCGGCGCTTATCTGGCTTCGCCGCAGCCAAGGCGCACCATGGTTTTGTCGATGGTGCGCCTTGTCGCTCTTCGTGCGGAACTCACGCTTCAATGAAGCCATGCATGCGCAGGCCGATCTTTCGTTTGCATGGCTTCGTCTCGCATCAATCTTTCGCCTAGCATGTCCGTTCGCAGCGTGCATTGAGCCGCATTTCTGGTAATGTATGCAAGTCGTCGCTTTAGCGTGATGAAGCGGTTACCATTTCGTAATCAAAAAACGGTGCTCGACGCAGCCCCTCCACCAATAGATTCGCCACATGAAGCAGGAGTGGCCGCGACGCGCACCACACGAGAAGAAAGGAGTTCCCCTTGAAAGCTCTGTGGAACAAGTGGAACGATATCAGCCTGATCAAGCGAATCCTTGTATTCCTGATCATCGGCGCTATTCTTGGCGTCGTTTTCCCGAATATGGACGGCGCTTCGCCTATTGCTGGCATCACTATTCTTGGTGGCCTGTTCGTCGGCGCCTTGAAGGCCGTGGCTCCTATTCTGGTTTTCTTCCTGGTCATTGCTGCTTTGGCGAATGCCCATGCCGACGGTTCGATGAAGACCATCATTATTATGTATGTGTTCGGCACGTTTATTTCGGCCCTCGTTGCCGTTATCGCGTCTCAGCTGTTCCCCATCGAGCTCACCCTTGCGGGCGTTGAAGCCGCCGAGAAGACCGCTCCCTCGGGTATTACCGAAGTTCTCGAGACGCTGCTCATGAATGTGGTCGCGAACCCCGTTGACTCGCTTGCGAACGCGAATTACCTGGGCATTCTTGCATGGGGCATTTTGATTGGCGTTGCGCTGCGCGCGGCGACCGAGGCTACCAAGGCTGTTTTCACGAACATTTCCGACGCAATTGCGACGGTCGTTCGCTGGATCATCAGCTTCGCCCCGTTCGGCATCTTCGGCTTGGTTTACGACGCCGTCTCCACCAACGGTATCGAGATTTTCACCGAGTATGGTTTGCTTTTGGCGGTGCTCGTGGGCTGCATGTTCTTCGTCGCTCTTGTCGCCTACCCCATCATGATTGGTGTTATTGCCAAAACGAACCCCTACCCGCTCGTGCTTCGCTGCCTGCGTGAGTCCGGCCTTACCGCGTTCTTTACGCGCAGCTCCGCCGCGAACATTCCGGTGAACATGACGCTGTGCCAGAAGCTGCACCTCAACAAAGACACCTACGGCGTTTCCATCCCCCTGGGTGCAACCATCAACATGGGCGGCGCTGCGGTGACCATTACCGTTATGGCGCTGGCTGCAGCGAACACGCTGGGCATTTCGGTCGACATTCCGACTGCGGTTATTCTCTCGGTTCTCGCCGCCGTGTCTGCGTGTGGCGCTTCGGGCGTTGCCGGCGGCTCCCTGCTGCTCATTCCTCTGGCTTGCTCGCTGTTCGGCATTCCGAACGACATCGCCATGCAGGTTGTCGGCGTTGGCTTCATCATCGGCGTTATTCAGGACTCCTGCGAGACTGCCCTGAATTCCGCTTCCGACGTTATGTTTACCGCCGCTTCCGAATTCCGCAACATGGCTAAGGCTGGCCAGAAGGTCGATCCCAAGACGTGGGATAAATAAGATTCGCGTACGCGCAATTGATTACAGAACCACCCTACGGGGTGGTTCTTTTTTTGCCGTTCGTTCTAGCGGCTGCGATATGCTGCGCCGAGCGATATCGCGCGGTCTGCGCGGAAGAGGCGCGGATATGAGAAAGCCGCCCCGAAGGGCGGCTTTCAGGCAGGCTTGTCTATGTTCGAGCTAGTCGACGTCGATCTTGCAGACCCAGCCGTGCTTGTCTTCCAGGGCGCCATCTTGGATGCCCGTGAGGGTCTCGCGAAGCTTTTTCATCACGGGACCAATCTCGTCTTTGCCGTTCGGGAAAGTGATTTCCTCGTTTGCGCCATAGACTTTGTTGTCGATTTGTCCAACGGGCGAAATAACGGCAGCGGTTCCGCACAGGCCGCACTCGACGAAGGCGCCGGAAGCAACTTCGGCCCATTCAACGAAACGTTCCTCGACATTCATGCCCAAGTCTTTAGCGACCTGAACAAGCGAACGGCGCGTGATAGAGGGCAGAATCGAATCGGTGTGCGACTTCGGAACCACAAGCGTGCCGTCGGCCTTGACGAACAGCACGTTCGCTCCACCCGTTTCCTCGACGTAGGTGCGCGTCTCGGAATCGAGATACAGGTTCTCGGCGTAGCCCTGGCGATGCGCTTCCATGATGGGGCGCAACGACATAGCGTAGTTCAGGCCGGCTTTGATGTTGCCAGTGCCGTGGGGTGCCGCGCGGTCGTATTCGGAAATGCGAATCGTGATGGGCTTCAGGCCGCCCTTGAAGTAAGGGCCAACGGGGGTTACCAAAATGCGGAACTGGTATTCCGGTGCGGGAGCAACGCCAATAACCTCGCCAGAGCCAATCATGAACGGGCGAACATAGAGTGTTGCGCCCGAGTCGAACGGCGGAACCCATGCTGCGTTTGCCTTGACGACCTGCTTCACAGCATCAATGAAGCGATCCTGCGGAAAGCCGGGCATCTCGAGGCGCTGGGCGGAGTTGTGCATGCGCTCGGCGTTCATATCGGGGCGGAAGCATACGATGGAGCCGTCTTCGGTGGTATATGCCTTCAGGCCCTCAAAGACCTCCTGGCAATAGTGGAAAATGCCAGCACACTCAGAAAGGTGGATTTCGTGATCGGCGGTAAGGCCGCCTTCGTCCCATTCTCCGTCTTTCCAATTGGCGACATAGCTGTAGTCGGTTTTGCGGTAGCCGAAATCGAGGCTGCCCCAGTCAAGGTCTTTCTTCTCGACTGTCATGGTTGCTCCTTCAACACGTTCGTTCAGTATGCCAATACTTTACACCCGCGCACTCTCGCGTGCTAAAGTCATTTGGCATTCGGTGTTTCAATCCACCTAATTGTTAAATGAATTTACACGGTCGAAACATACATTCATAAACTGTGTCGCCCTCCACGAACCCTTCAAAATATTCGCCATGGGTAACTTTCTTTGAAAAAAGAGTTGACATAGGTTAACTCGTGCAGTATAAACTTACCCGTGGTTAACATCCACCTTGAAAGCGACCGAGACGCTGGGCGGGCACCCCCTTTCCGCTCAGCATATCGGGTTCGAAGAAGCCTTCTCTTCCTTCGCTTCTTCAACGATTCGCTAACTCGAGAGGCGGGCGGCGCCACGCGCCCCACCCCCTTGGCGCATTGCCGCCCCGCCCATTCCCCGGATGTTATCCCGAGCTTGTTTATCCG
>CAKUIK010000044.1 GCA_934661005.1 uncultured Slackia sp. | reverse complement strand
TTCTCGAACTCAGCCGGACATGTTCGGCTGAGTTCGAGAACGAAACCAAAGTGTTCGGATGAACTTACAAATCAACTGGGGACGGGCTTTCTTTGTTCTTGGGCTGAATTTGCCACTTACCGCTTGACGCGTACCGACCAGGGCTTACAATTTTGATGTTTGCTGTATCCAACAGAAAAGGGTCTTCTCATGACTGAAAGCAAATTCCACGGCGTTATTCCTCCCGTGGTCATTCCTTTGACCGCCGAGCGTACGCTTGACCTCGAGGCTCTCGAGCGCTCGATCAATCGTATGATCGACGCAGGTGTTGACGGCCTGTTCTTCCTGGGCTCCTCGGGCGAGGTTGCCTTCCTTACCGACGCTCAGCGTTATCACGTGCTGCAAGAGGCTGTCGCCATGGTTCATGGTCGCGTCCCCGTGCTTGCCGGCATTATCGATATGGAAACCCTGCGTGTTGTCGACCAGGCAAAGCGCGCTACGGGCTACGGCGTCGATGGCCTCGTTGCGACCGCTCCGTTCTATGCTCTGGGCGGCCCGAAGGAAACTGAGCGCCACTTCCGCGCTATTCGCGAGCAGACTGACTTGCCGTTGTTCGCTTACGACCTGCCTGTCTGTGTTCACACGAAGCTTGACCCCACGATGCTTGTTCGCCTCGGCGAAGACGGCGTTATTCAGGGCGTTAAGGATTCCTCGGGCGACGACGTGAGCTTCCGTTGGCTGTGCCTCGAGAACGAAGACGCTGGCCATCCTCTGCAGGTCTTTACCGGCCACGAGGTGTGCGTCGACGGTGCATACATGGCTGGCGCCGACGGTTCCGTTCCTGGTCTTGCTAACATCGACCCTTATAGCTATGTTGAGCAGTGGAAGGCGTTCCAGGCTGGCGACTGGGAGAAGGTCCGCCAGATTCAGGATCACCTCGCTCGCTTGATGTTCGTTACCCGCGTCGTGAAGGCGACTGTCGGCTTCGGCGCTGGCGTTGGCGCGTTCAAGACCGCTCTATGGCAGATGGGCGTGTTCAACACGAACCAGATGCGTGAGCCCGTTCAGGCTCTCGAGGGCGAAGACGTTGCTGCAATTCGCGCGGTTCTCGAGCAGAACGGCATGCTGTAATCTTGTTGCGCCGTCCTCATGGGCGGCGTTTCTTTTGTGGAGGCGTCATGACGCTGCGTGGCCGCGAGGCGCACCAGCTTGCCCCTTGGCGTGGAATGTTTCGCGTATCGAAGTGCGCGTGGTTCTGCGGAGGGCTTGCTCGGCATACCTCGCGGCCATTCGCTATTATGGCGCTGCTGTGGCGTAGTGATGGGTCAGATGGGTAATTCCTTGGCCCGATTGATTGTGGGCTATAGGAAGCATTCTTTTGGCCTGTTCCGGGAGGGTTTCTTTGGAATATCCGTTCAGCGTTGTTGCTGTTGATGTAGGTGGAACGAAAATTGCGTGTGCTGCCGTTCACTACGAGCGTGCTGGCGAGGCGCCTTCCGTCGTTTTAAAACACTCGATTCCCACCGATGCTCAGCAGGGTGGGGAAGCTGTGCTTGCGCGTATCCTCGATTTTGCCGATGACGTTCGTCGTGAGGCGGTCGTGGAAGGCGAAAACGTCGTGGGCGTTGGTGTCGCTACTGCGGGGCGCGTTGATGTGAATACGGGCAACATTGCGTATGCGAATGAGATTATGCCTGGATGGTCGGGTCGCCCGCTCGGCGATGCTTTGCGTAATCGTTTCGACGTGCCCACCGCTGTTTTGGGCGATGTGCAGTCGCATGCATTGGGCGAGGCTCGATGGGGAGCCGCGAGGGGCGCGCAAACGGCTGTCGTCATGGCGCCTGGTACCGGCCTCGGTGGCGGCATCATCTGCCATGGCAAAATCGTTCGTGGCAAGCATGGCTTCGCGGGTGAAATCGGTTCCACGATGAACACGCTCGACGCGTCCGATGGAAATCTCGAATCGGTTGCTGCGGGAAGCGGCATCGAGGCTCGCTATTACGCTGCGAGCGGCGTTCACCAATCAGGGGCGGAGATTTCCCATCGTGCTCAACTTGGCGAAGCCATCGCTCGCCAAACTATCGAGAATGCGGGCCGCGCTCTTGGCCTTGCGCTTGCGGGTTGGACGAATATCTTTGACCCCGATATCGCTGTGGTTTCAGGGTCGGTGACGAAGGCCGGTCCCATTTGGCGCGATGCGATGGTTGCTGCGTTCAAGCAGCGCACTCCGGGGGTTCTCGCCGATTTGCCTATCGTCGACGCAACGCTCGGCGATAATGCGCCCCTCATCGGCGCTGCTGAAAATCTGCTGGATACGATTAAAAACTAGGAGACGACCAATGGATCCTATCATTGAGCAACTCAAGGGCAAGCTCATCGTAAGCTGCCAAGCGTATATGGGCGAACCTCTTCGCCATCCCGAGACCATGGCGCAAATGGCGCGCGCATGCGAACTTGGCGGCGCTGGCGGCATTCGCTGCCAGGGCCTTTCCGATATCTCTGCCATTAAAGGCCGCACCGAGGTTCCCGTCATTGGCATTTGGAAAGAAGGCCATGAGGGCGTGTATATTACGCCGACCTTGCGTCATGCCAGAGCGTGCGTCGCGGCTGGCGCCGACATCGTTGCTATCGACGCTACCGATCGCCCTCGCCCTGATGGCAAAACGCTGGAAGATACCGTGCGCCCGCTGAAAGAAGAGGGCGTGCTCGTGATGGCCGACTGCTCCACCATCGAGGATATTCGCCACGCTTTTGCCATTGGGTGCGATATCGCTTCCACGACGCTTTCTCACCCTGGCGCTGCTATCGATTGCGGCATGACCGACGGCCCCGATGTGGCGCTCGTTGCTCAGGCGGTTGCCGAATTCCCTGATAAGCCTGTTATTTGTGAGGGCCGCGTGCATACCCCGGCCGATGCGAAGGCTGCGATGGATGCGGGCGCGTGGGCGGTTGTGGTTGGCACCGCCATCACGCATCCCACGAGCATTACCTCCTGGTTCGTCGAAGCAGTGGAGTAAAAACGACTCCCCGCTCCGGTTTCGCCGCGTCTGGAGCCACAGCGAGCTACCGTTCGCCTTCGGCTCGCTATGTGCTCGCTTGGCGGTGTTTCGTATTGGAATGAAGAGCAAAAGTGAACACCGACGGCTTCCATACGCGGCGAAACCGGAGCTTCATTGTTCGCTCTGCATTGAACGCGTACGTTTCCGCTCCACTCAAGTCTAGACTTACAGCTGTCGCCTCGGCGATGCGACAGCTGTTGTGTTTCTGCGCCGCTTGGGCGTCGGTTCGCCTATGGCCGTCGGCGTTCACTCTTTATTATTCCTAAAACTAAACGCCGCCAGGCGGGCGCATAGTGAGCGAAGCGAGCGGTAGCCCGACGTGGCCAAGGGCGAATCGACGCCCAAGCGGCGTGGGACGATAGCTTGTGAAATGTCTGGCATTTTCGCGCATCTTATATAGCCCGTATTCGTCGAGGTTTATTTGACGGGTGCGGGCTATACTTGTCTTTATGAATACTATGAAACTCATTACTAAACAGGCCGTGGCGAAAGCCGTGTATGAGGCCATTCCGAATATCGCATGCGTGCTTCCATGTGATGTAAAGCGCTCGCTTGTCGAAGCTCGCAAGGCCGAAGGCGAAACTCGCGGCGCGCTCGTTTTAGACCAGCTTCTCGAAAACGCGGAAATCGCTGAACGCGACAGCGTTCCGATTTGCCAAGACACCGGTACGTGTTGGGTGTGCCTCGAGGCAGGTCCCGACGTGCTGGTGCCTGGCGATGTTTTTGCCGAGACCGATGATGCGGTTGCTCGGGCATATACCGATGCGCTCCTGCGCAAGAGCGTTGTGCGTGATGCGTTCTTCGATCGATCGAACACCGGCGACAACACCCCCGCTTTCACCGATGTCCATTTCACCGAGAAGCTTGGATGCAGGTTGCATGTGCTGCTGAAAGGTGGCGGCTCCGATAACGCATCGCGCGTGGTTATGCTGCCGCCAGGCGCTGGCAAGCAGGGCATTCTCAACGAAGTCATGGATTGCGTTCGTCATAAAGCGGCCAACGCGTGTCCTCCGCTCGTGATTGGCATCGGCATTGGCGGCACGTTCGATAAAGTGGCTGGCATGGCGAAATCGGCGCTCTTGCGCCCCGTCGGCTCTTCGGCGAAAGACGAGCGCACCGCCGCGTTTGAGGCGGAACTGCTCGATATGGTGAATGCGACCGGCATGGGCCCAGGTGCTCTTGGTGGTAAAACGCTCGCGCTTGCCGTGCATGTGAAAACAGCGCCGTGCCATATCGCGGCCTTGCCGCTCGCGATTAACATGGGGTGCTCTGCCATGCGCCGCGCCAGCTTTGAATTCGATGAGAGCACGGGCTCATTTGAGCGCATCGATGTGGAAGTGGGGGATTAGGCATGGCCGATTCGATGATTTCTTCCCGCGCTTTGGAGTTGCCGCTCTCACGCGAGGCTCTCGCGGGCCTTCGTGCGGGCGATGCCTGCACGCTTTCGGGCGTTATGTATACGCTACGCGATGCAGGGCATATGCGCTTGATTGATGAGCTTCGCGAGCATGGCGAGCTTCCTTACGACTTGACGGGCGCGACGATTTTCTACGCCGGCCCCACACCGCCTGCCGCCGGACGTCCTTTCGGCGCGGTTGGTCCCACCACGGCTTCTCGCATGGATTTCGCTGCGCCTGAGTTGCATCGGGCAGGCATTGCTGCCACGGTGGGAAAAGGTGTGCGCAGCCAGGCCGTTATCGACGCGTGCGTCGAAACCGGCTCGGTCTATTTTGTTGCGACGGGCGGTGCCGCGGCTCTTTTGGCTCAGCGCGTCGAATCTGGTGAAGTTGTTGCATATGGCGATTTGGGTACTGAAGCTTTGCGCCGCATCGTCGTGCGCGATTTCCCCGTGTTCGTGGGCGTTGATGTGAAGGGAAGTTGTATTTATGACCTCGACTAAGCCCGAGCAGGCTCGCGGCGTCTTTGTTTCGTTCGAAGGCGGCGAAGGCGCGGGTAAAACGACCCATATTCGCTTTTTGGCCGAAACGCTTGAGAACCGGGGATACGAAGTGGTGCGCCTGCGCGAGCCTGGAGGAACCGCCATCGGCGATAAGCTGCGTGGCATCGTGCTCGACCCCGGCAATTCTGCGATGTGCGATGCGTGTGAGCTGCTCGTGTACGAGGCCGCTCGAGCGCAAATCGTGGAAGAAGTTATTAAGCCCGCGCTTGAGCGTGGGGCAGTGGTGCTGTGCGATCGCTTCTTCGATTCCACGACAGCGTATCAGGCGTACGGTCGCGGCCTCGATGCCGATTTCGTTCGCCGCGCAAACTTGTTCGCTTGCCAGGGGGTTGTTCCCGATAGAACCATCTTGCTCGTTCCGCCGTCGACGAAAGATGGCCTTGTGCGTGCGACGAAGAACGATGGTGCCGACCGCCTTGAATCTGCAGGCGTTGAATTTCATGAGCGCGTGCGCGACGCGTTTGCACAAATCGCCGCCGAAGAACCAAATCGCATTCGCACAGTGTATTCTGCCGACAAGAAATCGAAAACATCTCAATCTGTTTTCGCTGAGCTCGTTGACATCTTCCCGTTTATGAGCGAATTGCTTGCCGATGAATCGTGCGCGCATTTCGCTCCGCTCGATATTAAAAAACCTCATGCGGGCAAGGCGACTTTCGCTGTGGCAGTTTCTGGTCCGGAAACCGGGGAAGAGTAATGTCCGACGTTTTCGATGGGATTTTTGGCCAGCCTAAAGTACGCGAATTCTTGCGTGCTTGCGTGAGGGGCGACCGGGTAAGCCATGCTTATTTGTTCACGGGACCTGCCGGTTCGAATAAGACCGCGGCGGCGTTTGCGCTTGCGAAAGCTATCGTGTGTGAGGGCGACCCGTGCGCTTCGTGCGAGTCGTGCGCGGCCGATACCTGTCGCCGCATCGACCGAAAGGCGCACCCCGACGTGCATTACCTCGCGCCCGAGGGCGCGCAGGGCTATGTCGTCGAACAGGTTCGTGAGCTCGTCGCCGACTCTCAGCTTGCGCCGCTTGCCGGCAAACATAAAGTGTATATCCTCGACCGAGTCGATTCATTGGGCACATCGGCGGCGAATGCGTTTTTGAAAACACTCGAAGAGCCGCCCGATGACGTTACGATTATTCTGCTTGGTCGCACTCGCGAGGCAGTGCTTCCCACCATTGTCTCGCGTTGCCAAGTTGTGCCCTTCCGCCATATTCCTGCGAGTGAGGCCGCGGGCATTTTGGCCCAGAATACGGGCTGCACGCTTCCCGAGGCGACAATCGCCATTCAGGCAGTGGGCGGCTCCATCACCAAAGCCGCGCAGTTTTTACGCTCTAAAGAGCGGGGCGTGTTCCGCGCGAAAATCATGGGGGCGATGAGTTCCCTTCTTCGCGCCGACGATCTTGACATCCTTGAATATGCGCGTGATTTGGTGCTTGCCTCCAAAACGCCGCTCGATGAAGTTCGTCGGGAGCAAGAGCGCGATTTAGAGGAAAAAGCTGAGTTTTTGCAGGCTTCGGCGCTTAAACAACTGGAAGCCCGCCAAAAGCGCGCTATGAGCGCCGCGTCCATGGAATTGTTGCGCCAAATGTGTGCTATAACTCGTGCATGGCTTCGCGACGTGGGAGTATGCTGCGCAGGCGATGATTCGCTTATCGTCAACGTCGATGTGGCTGCCTCAATTCGCGACGCTGCCTCCCGCACCACGCTTGAACGTGCCACGCGTGCACAGTCGTGTGTGGCCGCCTGCGAAGACGCCATTTCGTATAATGTTTCTCCGCAAGTGAGCATCGAATCGATGCTTTTCGAGATAAGAGAGGTTCTCTATGCCTAACGTCGCTGCCGTCAGGCTTACCTATAATCCGAGGGTGCTGTGGTTCGACCCCAACGGCGTCGATTTTTCCGCTGGTGACGCGCTCATCGTGAAAACGGAACGCGGCTTGGAATACGGCGTGGCCGATGAAAACCTGAAAGAGGTTTCTGAAGAGGCTATTGCCAAGCTTAAAAGCCCCTTGAAGCCCGTGATGCGCAAGGCCACGTCCGAGGATTCTGCGAAGTGGGCAAATCTTCAGGCGCAGGCCGAAGAGGCTTTGCCCGTTTTCAAGGAAATGGTCGAGCAGTATAAGCTCGACATGCACCCCGTGACCGTCGAGTTCCTTTTCGATGGCGATAAAGCGATTTTCTACTTTGAGGCCGATGAACGTATCGACTTCCGCGAGCTCGTGCGCGCGCTCGCGTCGAAATTCCACGTTCGCATCGACATGCGCCAGATTGGCGTGCGTGACGAGGCGCGCATCGTGGGCGGTTTCGGTCATTGCGGGCAAGAGCTGTGCTGCGCGCGCTTGGGCGGCCAATTCAACCCCGTGTCTATTCGCATGGCGAAAGACCAGGATCTTTCGTTGAACCCTCAAAAGATTTCTGGCTTATGCGGTCGTCTTATGTGCTGCCTTCGCTATGAATCCGACACCTACAAGGAATTCAAGTGCCATTGCCCCAAGCAGGGGTCTATGGTGAAGGTACCGGGCGGTGAAGCGAAGGTCGTCGAGATCAATGTCCCGCGTGAAACGGTCACGTTGCAAGTTGAGGATAAACGCGTGCGCGTTCCTGTTGCCGAGATGGGCGTCGACAAGAAATCGGGCAAACCGAACTCTGTTTCTGCCGACGTGCTTGAGGCGGCAATCAACGCTGCGAATCCGAGTATGCAGGTTGCCGAAATCGTCGACCGCTCTATTTTCACGGGTACCGACAAGCTCGCCGAAGCGCCCGTGGCGCGCCACAACGAGAGCTCTCGTAAGTCCCGCAAGGCCGAGGCGGATGAGGAGCAGAGCCGCTCTTCGCGCCGTCGCCGTCGTTCGCGCGGCGCTTCCTCGCAAACTCCCGTTGAAGAGAAGCCCGATTCGCAGCGCAAGCAGCGTTCTCGCGGTGAAGCTGCAGGTAGCGAGGACCAGCAAAAGCGCAGCCAAGGCCGCGTGAAGCGCCGCAGCTCCCAAACTGCGCAGGGCATGAAGCGTCGCGACGGCCAGGCTTCCCAGAATACCCAGCCGAAACGTTTGCCCGACAAGCCGCAGCAGCAGAAAAACCGCAGCGCCGCGCCAAAGCAAGACAAGCCGAAGCAGCAGCGTCGACCGGGCCAGCGCTCCTCGGGCCTTTCTCAGACGAAGGCTCAGGGCGCGCAGCAGTCGCAAACACCCGAAGCCTCGACGCATAGGCGTTCTCGTCGTCGTTCGCACAAAGCGCAGGGCGGCGAAGGCCAAAATCAGGCCCAATAACCCAAAAAGGGACAGGGGATAGTCGCCTGTCCCTTTTTTGAAAGGAGTATCAAGATGAAAAACCTCGATGAGCCAATCGTCGAAAACGGAACGCCGCGCTTGGCGTATGGGCTGCTGACCGATTTGTACCAGCTCACTATGGCGCAAGGCTATTGGGAAAATGGTAAGCTTGACGAACAGGCATGTTTTACGGTTTTCTTCCGTGATGCTCCTTTTAAGGGAGGTTTTGCTATCGCCTGCGGCATGTCCCAGCTTGCCGAAATGATCGATGGGTTTGAATTCACCGAATCCGATATCGAGTATCTGGCGGGCTTGAACGCTCCTGGCGGCGGCAGACTCTTCAAGGCTGAATTCCTTGCCTACTTGCGTAACCTCACGCTTTCCGTTGATATCGATGCGGTACGCGAGGGCGAGGTTATTTTCCCAATGGAGCCTATTGTTCGCGTAATGGGCCCCATTCTTGAGTGCCAATTGCTTGAAACCGCGCTTCTGAACTGCGTGAATTTTCAAACGCTTATCGCGACGAAGGCCGCGCGCGTGTGTCTTGCCGCGAAAACCCCCGTTGCGGAATTCGGCCTGCGCCGCGCGCAGGGCGCAGGGGGTTCGTTGTGGGCGAGCCGCGCTGCCATTGTCGGCGGCTGCGCCTCGACCTCAAATGTGCTTGCGGGCAAGCTGTACGATATTCCCGTGTCTGGCACGCATTCCCATTCGTGGGTCATGTCGTTCGATAGCGAACTCGAGGCTTTCAGGGCTTACGCGAAGAGTTTCCCCACGAACTGTGTCTTGCTCGTCGATACCTACAACGTGAAAAAAGGTATTGAAAACGCTATTATCGTTGGCCTTGAGATGCGTGAGCGCGGGGAAAAACTTGCCGGCATTCGCATTGACTCTGGGGACCTCGCGTGGCTTTCGCGCTACGCCCGCGAGCAACTCGATGCTGCGGGTCTTGTCGATTGCGGCATCGTGCTTTCGAACGACTTGGACGAATACACGATCGAGTCCATTCGCGAGCAGGGCGCGAACGTCATGAGCTGGGGCGTTGGCACAAAGCTTGCCACGGCTTACGATCAACCCGCCCTCGGTGGCGTGTATAAGCTCTCGGCCACGAAATCGCGGGGCGAATCCGCTTGGAAGGCTCGCCTTAAAGTGACCGAGATGTCGAGCAAGCTCACGTTGCCAGGCGTTCTTGACGTACGCCGCTTCTTCTTTGAAGACGGACGCATTGCTGGTGACATGGTCTTCGACGTGAACGAGCCCGTGAATGCTGAGGATAAAATCATCGATCCCGCCGACTTGCTTCGCCAGAAATCACTTTCTGGTCTTGCGAGCGAGACGCTGCTTCGTCCGCTTTCTCGCGAGGGGCATTCGGTGCTCTCTGTGGAAGAGCGCAGTGCCATGGCTGCCCAGGCGCGCGCCAAGGAAGCCCTCGGAAAGCTCGACGAATCGCAAAAGCGCCTGTTGAATCCCCATACCTATCCAGTCGGCCTGGAAGAAGGCATGTGGCATCGCCGTGCATCTCTTGTCGCTGAGCTGCGTGGGCAAAAAATCGGTTGGTAGCGGCGCTCTTTTGCTTCGATAACGCGTTGCATTTGCGGCATTGGGCCCATAGGAGTCCAATGCCGCGTTTTTATGCGGGAGTTGCTCGGCGTGTTGCCTCTCGTCATTAATGACAATTTGATTCCATTTTGGCAAAGCGACGCCAATGAACCTGTGACCTGATATAGTTCGACTGTCAAAGTATTGCGCGTAAGGAGCGCGGAATCGCTTTAGGAAAGGCCACGAATGACCGCGAAATGCAATCTCATTATCGACTCGTGCTGCGATCTGCCCTTGAGCATGGTGCAGCGCGAAGGCGTGTATCTTGTTGAATTCCCCTTCCTTTTTGATGCCGAGCAGCATCTTGACGACTTCGGCGTGAGCATGCCCGCCAAGGAATTCTACGACCGCATGCGCAAGGGCGATTTCCCTACGACGTCGCAAATCTCTATCCCTGCCTACACTGAAGTCTTTGAGCGCGTCGCGCAGTCAGGTATTCCTACGGTGTATCTGAGCTTCTCCTCGGCGCTTTCTGGAAGCTACAATGTGTCGTTGCTCGTGCGTGATCAGCTTCAGGAAAAGTACCCCGATATGCAGCTGCACATCGTTGATACCAAGCTTGCTTCTGTTGCGGAAGGGGCTTTGGTGTATGAAGCCCTGCGCCAGCGCGATGCGGGCATGACGGCTGAAGAGCTTGTCGAATGGGCTGAAGAGGCTCGTTATTTCCTTAACATGATGTTCATGGTCGACGACCTTGAGTCGTTGCGTCGTGGCGGCCGCATTCCCGATGGCGTTGCTGCGGCAGGTGCAAAGCTCGATGTGAAGCCTATGCTCACCATCGATTTGGAAGGCAAGCTCACCTTGAAGGGCGTTGCCCGCGGCCGCAAGAAGGGCATTCGCCAGCTCGCCCAGTTCTATTTCGATAAGGTTTCTCAGGACGGCCCTTCGGGCGCCATTGTGACGGGCAATGCCGATTGCCCTAAAGATCTTGAGCGCATGCATGAGCTTATTGCGAAGGAGCAAGAGGATGCCATGTTCCTCGATTTGCATGTTGGCCCCGTTATTGGGACCCATGTGGGCCCTGATATGATTGCGATCGTGTTTTGGGGACAAGACCGCCGAGAGGACCTTTCGGTAGCCGATCGCATCGCACGTAAAATCAAGGGCAATGCGTAGGCGTGCGATGCCTTCATCAGCCAACATTGAATTCGCGAAAGAGGCCGATCTCTCGACGGCCTCTTTTTCTGATGCCACGAAAGCCTTGCTTGAGTGCTGCACCTTGTGCCCTCGAGCGTGTGGTGCCAATCGCGTTGCGGGGCAGCGTGGCGTATGCGGAGCGGCCGATGAGCTGCGCATAGCCCGTGCCGCTCTCCATTTTTGGGAGGAGCCGCCGATTTCGGGAGAATCGGGCAGTGGCGCCGTTTTCTTCTCGAATTGCCCGCTTCATTGCGTGTATTGCCAAAATGAGGCTATCGCCAATGGGAGCTGCGGTTTCGATGTCAGCGTCCGACGTCTCGCTCAAATATTTCTCGAGCTTCAAAAACAAGGCGCGCTCAACGTGAATTTGGTCACGCCAACTCATTATGTTCCGCAAATTCTTGAAGCGGCGAAACTCGCGCGAGATGCGGGGCTGGCTCTTCCGTTCGTCTACAACACTTCGGGCTACGAGAAGCCCGAAACCATTGGTCTGCTTAACGGCATAGTCGACACCTATTTGGTTGATTTCCGATATATCGACGCCCAAACGGCGCGAAACTATTCAAACGCTGCGACGTATCCGGAATTTGCGATGGCGGCACTTGATGCCATGGTGAAGCAAGGCGCAAATGTAATCGTGCGTGTGCTTTTGCTTCCATCCCACTTGGAAGAAACGAAGCGCATTGTGCGCTATGTGCACGAGACCTATGCAAACGAAGAAGCGCGCGGACAGCTCAAGCTATCGCTTATGAGCCAATATACGCCCATGGGGAAATTCCCACGCTATCCCGAACTCGAGCGCAGGGTGAGCGCCGCGGAATTCGAAGGGCTCCTCGATTATGCCGACGATCTAGGCTGCGATGATTATTTCTGGCAAGAAGGGGGAGCGGCAGAAGAGAGCTTCATTCCCGATTTTGCTTCTTATGAAGGTGTTGCGGGTCCTGAGCTTTCTTGCGGGGCCGAATAGGCCTGCTTGCTCGTAGCTCTGACGCTCGGAACGGGAGCGGCGTGCCATTTTCGCGTTGAATGACCTCGATTATTCTCTTTGAATCATGCATGGCCGCTTACCGCTGGTGAGCGGTGTATTTAACAAAGCTGTAATATTGTTTCGCTCGCGCTTGGTATGCTAATGCGAATTCATCCAAACGAAAGGGCGGCATATGACTTCGATGTATCACAGCACTCGAAACTCCGAAGCGTGCGTGTCTGCGAAACGCGCGGTGCTCAATGGGCTTGCTTCCGACGGCGGCCTCTATGTGACCGATGCGCTCGGCGAGACTAAAATTGACCTCGAGCGTGTTGTGGTCAACACCTATCGCGAAAATGCCGCCTATATTCTGGGCACGTTGCTTGACGACTATTCGGCCGAGGAAATTGAATCGTGTGTTGAGGCCGCGTATAACGGTACCTTCGAAACCGATGACGTTGCGCCTGTGGTGAAGGTCGGCGATGCTTTCGTCCTCGAGTTGTTCCGCGGTCCTACGAGCGCGTTCAAGGATGTCGCGCTTCAGATGCTTCCGCAGCTCATGAGCCGCGCGGCCCAAGGTGCGGGCGAGAAAATCATGATTCTTGCGGCGACGAGCGGAGATACGGGCAAGGCGGCGTTGGCTGGTTTTGCAAACACTCCTGGTTTGGGCATCACGGTGTTCTATCCCTACAACGGTACGAGCGAAATTCAGCGCCTGCAAATGGTTACGCAATCTGGCGACAATGTGGCCGTCGCCGCCGTTGAGGGCAACTTTGACGATACCCAAAGTGCCGTGAAGCGTATTTTTGGGGACGAAGCGCTGCGTGAGCGTCTTGCAGCGCAGAATACGGTGCTTTCAAGTGCGAACTCCATCAACATTGGTCGCTTGGCGCCGCAGGTCGTGTATTACTTCGATGCGTATGCCCAGCTCGTTCGCGCAGGCGAAATCGCATGCGGCGACGCCGTCGAATTCTGCGTTCCTACCGGAAACTTCGGCGACGTGCTTGCTGGCTATTTCGCGAAGCGCATGGGTCTGCCGGTTGGCAAGCTTATTGTTGCGAGCAACTGCAACAACGTTCTGTCCGATTTCCTTACCGAGGGCGCGTACGACCGCAATCGCGAGTTCTTCAAGACCATTTCTCCTTCGATGGATATCTTAATTTCGTCGAACCTTGAGCGCCTTCTGTACTACGCAAGCGATGGTGCTGCTGGGTTTGTTGCAGGCCTTATGGACGATCTTGCGAAAACGGGTCGCTATCAGGTGCCCGACGAGGTGCTTGCGCGCATTCAGGAAACGTTCGCCTGCGGCTGGGCGAGCGACGAGCAGGCCGAGGCCGCTATGAAGGAATGCCGTGATGCAACGGGCTATGTGCTCGATCCCCATACGGCGTGCGCGTGGCATGTTTCAAAGATGCATCCCCATACCGAAGGCGTTCCTCGCGTGGTACTTTCTACCGCGAGCCCGTATAAGTTCTGCCATGACGTGTGCGAGGCGCTGGGGCTGTCTGCGCCGCAGGACGATTTCGCATGCATGCGTGAGCTTGAAAGCGCGAGTGCGACAGCGGCCCCTGCCGCATTGGCGGCGCTTGAAAATGCCGACGAGCGCTTTAATGACGTGATTACTGTTGGCGATATGCCTTCTTATGTTGAAACGAAATGCGGTGAATTGCTGTGAGCGTAAAAATCACGGTGCCGGCTACGTCGGCAAACCTCGGTATCGGTTACGACTGCCTTGGTATGGCGGTTTCGCTGTATTCGGAATTCACGTTTGAGCGCGCCGATGAGCTGAAGATTTCCGGTTGCCCTGAAAAGTATCGAAACGAGAACAACCTCGTGTATCGAAGCTTCGAGCTCGCGCTTGCGCATTGGGGCGAAGAGCCGTTCCCGATTAAGCTCCATATCGATGCCGCCATTCCTGTCTCTCGCGGCTTGGGCTCTTCGTCGACGTGCACGGTTGCGGGCATCATGGGCGCCGCGGCGCTCACGGGCCGCATTGTGGGCCGCGCTGAAGCGGTGAGCATCGCGACCGAAATGGAAGGGCATCCTGACAATGTCGCCCCCGCCATCATGGGCTCGCTCGTGTGTTCGTTCACGCCGCAGGGCGAATTGCCGAACTGCATTCGCTACGACGTGAACCCGAACCTGCGTTTCATTACGGTGATTCCCCCTTACGAGGTTAAAACTGAAGAGGCGCGCAAAATCGTGCCCCAGGAAGTGCCCCTGTCGACCGCCGTATGGCAAATGGGCCGTATTTCGGGTCTTACGCGGGGCTTGGAAGCGGGCGATGTGCGCCTTATCGCCGCCGCGTGCGACGACAAGATTCAAGAGCCCTATCGCCGCGAACTCATTCCCGACTACGATGAAGTTCGCAAAGTTTGCTTGCAGGGCGGTGCGGCGACCCTGTGGATTTCGGGCTCTGGGTCCACGCTCATGGCTGTAACCGATGACGGATTGGTCGCCGAGAGTTTGCGTGCACGCTTGCAAAGCATGCATCCCGATTTTCAGGTGCATGTGCTCGAATGCGACACCCAGGGAGTTCGCATCCAGCTCGCATAGTTGCTTAACGTGCCGACGGAACTATATTTTCGTCGGTACGTTTTCTTTTATCGCGTCGTGGTGCTTCTCTGATATGTGCCGCATGTGGTGACTTCTGGCCGTCCGCCGAAAGGAGTTGCACTTTTGCGTGCTAAAGTGGCATCATCGCTTTTACGTGTACTGCGCATCAAAGGTAGTTCTATGATCAAGATTACGAAGTTCGGCGGTTCGAGCGTCAGCTCTGCCGGCCAGTTTAAAAAAGTCAAGGCAATCGTCCAAGCTGATCCTTCCCGTCGTTTTGTCGTGGTGAGCGCCGCTGGCAAACGCGATAAATTCGACAGCAAGATCACCGACTTGCTGTATTTGGTGAATGCCCACCTGCAATACCATGTGACGTGTGACGATCTTCTCGGCACGATTGGCCAGCGTTTTTGCGAGATCGCCAAAGAGCTTGATTTGAGCTATCCCATCTCGCAGGAGTTCGGCATTTTCCGCGAACTCGCCAAGCGCGGCGAGTATACGCCTGAGTACATCGTGAGCCGCGGCGAATACTTCACGGGTCGCATGATGGCTGAATACCTGGGCTTCCCGTTCGTCGATGCTGCCGATGTGATCACGTTCCGCCCCGATAGCTCTATCGATATGGAGAAGACTTCCGAAAAGCTCAAGGCTGCGATCGGCGAGGAAAAGTGCTTCGTGCTTCCTGGCTTTTATGGTGCGACGGAAGATGGCAAGATCAAGCTGCTTGATCGTGGCGGCGGAGACATCACGGGCGCCATTGTGGCCCAGTGTCTTGGCGCCGATTTGTACGAGAACTGGACTGACGTTTCGGGCTTCCTTACCGCTGACCCGCGTATCGTCGATAATCCGAAGTCGATTTCGCGCATCACGTATGCCGAGCTTCGCGAGCTTTCCTATATGGGTGCGAGCGTTCTGCATGAAGAGGCTATTTTCCCGGTGAAAGATGCGGGCATTCCGCTGGTTATCAAAAACACCAACGCGCCCGACGATCCTGGCACGGTGATTTCTGAAGAGACTGAGCCCGGCGTGGCGGAGCCGCTTATCACGGGCATTGCCGGCAAGAAAGATTTCGTCGCTATTCATGTGAAGACGAACCACATGTCGAGCAAGGTTGGCTACATTCGCAAGACCTTGTCGATCTTCGAGCGCTATCGCGTGAGCATCGAGCATATTCCTACGGGCATTGATTCATTTGCCGTTGTGGTGCAAGGAAGCGATGTGAAAGATTGCCTGTATTCCATCGTTGCTGACATCAAGAGCGAGCTCGAGCCCGATGAAATCAAGATCGTCGACAGGCTTGCGCTTATTTCCACAGTGGGGCGCAATATGCCGAGCCGACCGGGAACTTCGGGTCGTTTGTTTGGAGAGCTGGGCCATGCGGGCATCAATATTCGCATGATCGCGCAGGGCTCCGAAGAGCTCGATATCGTCGTTGGCGTCGATGTCGACGATTTCGAACGTGCTATTCGCGTTATTTATGGCGCGTTCGTCGATGGTGACGACAACATCATTACCGTTGAGGAAGCTGCAGAGGAGGCGGCCAATGAGTAGCTACAACGTCGGAATCCTAGGCGCGACGGGCGCCGTGGGCCAGCAAATGCTCGAATGCCTGCAGGAGCGCGATTTCCCCGTTGCCGACTTGAGGCTTTTTGCTAGCGCGCGAAGCGTGGGCAAAACCGTTGAGTTCAAAGGCGAGCAGGTTGCTATTGAAGAGGCGACCCCGCAATGCTTCAAGGGGTGCGACATCGTTTTGGGTGCCGCTGGCGACGATATCGCGAAGGAATTGCTTCCCCATGCCGTGAAGGCTGGCGCGACGGTAATCGATAACTCGCACGCGTTCCGCATGGACGAAGACGTTCCCCTGGTTATTCCGGAAATCAATGGCGACGACGTGAAGTGGAACAAGGGGATTATTGCGAACCCCAATTGCGCCACCATCATCGGCCTTGTGCCTACGTGGCCGCTTCATCAGGCCGCTGGCGTTCAGCGCATGATTGTGAGCACCTATCAGGCCGCGAGCGGTGCAGGCGTGCCCGGCATGCGCGAGCTTGAGGCTCAGATTGCTGCGATGGGCAAGGGCGAGCCGTTGCCTGAACCGCATGCGTTCGCGGCTCAGCTCGCGAGCAACCTCATTCCCCAAATTGGCGGTTTCAAATATGAGGGCTTCACGTCGGAAGAGATGAAGCTGCAAAACGAGGGGCGCAAGATCATGCACCTGCCCGAGCTTCGCGTGAACTGCACATGCGTGCGAGTTCCCGTGCTTCGTTCCCATTCCGAGAGCATTACGCTTGAATTCGAACGCGACCTTACGCTTGAGCAAGCGTGCGAGATTCTGGCGTCGGCTCCGGGCGTGAAGCTCGTCGACGACCGAGACGCCCCTGATGCCCATGATCGCTTCCCGATGCCTATTGGCACGAGCGATCAGGACCTTATTTGGGTTGGCCGCATGCGTCGCGATATTTCGAACCCCGAGGCGTCGCGCGGCATTACCTTCTGGTGCTGTGGCGATCAGATTCGCAAGGGCGCGGCTACCAATGCCGTTCAAATTGCCCAGCTGCTCACTGAATAGTTGTGGTACACTAACCAATGTTGTCAACTACGCTCTGACCTGCGGTTATGGTCGAGCATATCCTAAAATATCCCAAGTGGCCTCAGCCCTTGGCGTAGGACGCGGCGAAGTCCGCGGCCAGCTGTTCGACCGAAGGTCGCAGATAATGCCTCCCCGTCACGCCTGGGAGCTTGTGCCCCATGAGCATTTCGAGCGTGCCGTAGCCGACGCCCCACTCGTATTGCGCGTAGGTGCGCCAGCCGTTTCGGAGGTTGGCGAACGGCACGTTTCCTGCCTTGCGCCAGATTCGGTTGAGCGCGGCGGTGCCCATCGGCTTTCCGCCGACGTCGCTCATCCATTCGACGCCCTCCGCCTCGCGCTCGTCGCGCAGCTTGAGGAGCGCGTCGCAATACGGCTCGGGGACTAGCGTCTCGCGCTCGCTCTGCCGCGTCTTAGTGCATTCGCGCACCTCGCCGTTGAGGTGCCCCGCCTGGCGCTTGACGGAAACGGCGGCGAAGCGCACGCCTCCCGCCCGAACCTCGCGCACGTCCTCCACGCGCACGCCCAGGCTCTCGCCCGTGCGGCATCCGCCGAAAGCGGCCAGAATGTAGGCGGCCTCGTACGGCATCCCCGCAACCTTGGCGAGCATCTCCCTGGCTTGAGCGAGGCTGTAGACCTCCTTCGAGCGCGTCGAGCCCTTCGCGGGCATCTCGTATTCCCGCCTGAACGGGTTGGCTGGAATCTGTTCGAGATTCACCGCAAAGTCAAACGTGCGGCGCATGACTATCAGCGCGTTGTGCGCGTTGCCGTAGGCCATGCCGTCGAGCCATTCCTGCACGTCGAGCGGCCTCACCTGGTCGATGGGGACGCGCGCCCACCTCGGCTCGCAATGGTTCTTCCAGGCGCGCAGGTAGAGGCTCTTGGTGTTGCTCGCGCTGCCCTCGTACTTGCGTTCGAGCCAGGGGAGGTATCGCGCCTCGTAAAGCTGGCCGACCG
>CAKUIK010000043.1 GCA_934661005.1 uncultured Slackia sp. | reverse complement strand
CAGCAGCCCGCCGACCGTCCACGACACGCCGCCGCTTCGGCAGAACGCCGCGATCCGGTCGAGGTCGGCCTTCGCCGCCGCGATCTCGTCGCCCGTCGCGTCGGGCGGCAGGGTGCGCGACAGATTGCGCTTCTTGCCGGTGGCTTGGTCGACGCCCGCGTAGCAGCGGACCTCCCAAGCGCCGGTGCGCTTGTTGCGCCTCGCCGTCGCCATCAAACCGCCCCGATGCGGTGGAGGTTCACGGCCCTCACCGCGACCATCGAGATTCCAGCGGCCTTGAGCGACGCGGCGTACTTGCGTGCCGCCGAAAAGCTGTCGTACGCCGCCACGGGGCCGCTGCCCGTGCTCACTACCCAAATCCTCAACATTCGCTCCTAACAGTGGACCACTTCGGCCTGGTACTCCCCGCCGCCGAACACGCGGCGCACGATCGCCTGCGCCGTTGGCTTGTCGCCCCCGCTCTCCATGAGCCGATGCCCCAACTCCTTCGGCGATTGGTACTGCGTCGTGAACAGCGTCGGCTTGCCCGATCGGTAGCGCGCGTCGAGCAGCGCGAACAGCTTTTCGAGCGCGTCGGCGGTCGGCTTCTCCTTGCCGATGTCGTCGAGGCACAGGATTCGGCAGCCCGTCCATTGCGCCAGCGCGCGGGACTCGGTGCCCTCCGCGCCGTAGGTGTCGCGCACGCTGCGCAGCACGTCGCCGAAGGTGGCGAACCGGCAAGGGACGCGCGGCGCCGATTCGGCCAGGATGGCGCATGCGACCTTTGTCTTGCCCGCGCCCGAATCACCCATCACGACGAGGTTGCGCGGCGAGCCGCCCCAGGCGCCTTCCGCCCAGCGGCGCGCCCTAGCCGGCGCTGCGTCGAACGGCGTGCGCTCGAAGATGCTCGGCATCCCCACCGCGAACGCCTTGCGCCTCGCTTCGAGGGCGCGCTCGGCCGCGATCTCCGCGTCGATTTCGGCCTGGCGCTCGGGCGTTATCGAGGCGCGGATGCCCGCGATGCGCTCGGCCAGGTCGTCAATCGAAGTCCCAATCCGATTCATCGGAGGCCACCCCCTCGCCCTCGTTGAGGTACTCCTCGAACTTCGCGCCGAAGAGCGTCGACGGCCGTATGAACTTCGCCATGTCGGAATCCGCCCATTGCCCCTGCTTCGCGGCGACGACCTTGCGCACGTCCTCGACGGTGCGCCCCGAGTCGTAGATGCGGCGAAGGTCGAGCCAGTCCTTTCCGCCCGAGGAGCGGTAGTCCTTGCCGGTGATTGCGTTGAAGGCGTCGATGCACTCCACGGCGAAGCGCTCGAACTCGCCCGGCTCGTCGCTCGGCAGGTCGTCGGGGTCGACGAAGCCGAGGGCGCGGAATTCCCGCGAATCCCCCTCCGGGGGGTTTGGGGGGTTAGAAGACACGTCAGTGTCTTCTTCTTCTCTATCTCTTTCTCCCTCTTTAATAGGAGAGTCCGATTTTGATTCGTGTTTGATATCGTTTTGATTCGCGTTTGATTTCGCTTTGTTCCGCTTTTGATTCGCTCGCGGCTTCGGCCGCGACGACGCCTCTGAGCGGGATTTCGCGATAAGGACGCGCTCCTTGCATGTGAGGAAGACGGCCAGCGCGGCCCCCTTGAGCGGCGCCTCCGTGCCGTCGAAATAGAGCTGCGCGAGAGCGCCCACGACCTCGTCGCGCTGCTTGCGCGGGAGCACCGACGCGCCTTCCCACATGTCGTCTTGCAGGTAAAATCCCATTTCAAGCACCTTAAAGGACGATGCCGAGCAGGAGCACCCAGCCGATGCCCGCCATCGCGATTCCGAGCGAGCCCAAAAGCCTGCGGGGCGTCGATGCCCCCTCGAGCAGCTCGCCGGCGCCGAGCGCTCGCGCGGCGAATCGCGCATCGTCGGCGAACGTGGTAGAATCGTCAATGCTTTTTACAGCCGCGCCCGCCTGGCTACCAACCTTGGGCGCGTTATTTTTTTTCGCCATCTTCTTCTCCAATCAAATCCTCCACGGTGCACCCGAGGCACCGGGCAACCTTCGCAACCTGCCGCGCAGGCGAACTGCCCACTCCCTTGGCTTCCATCTTCTTAACGGTGCGAGACGATATGCCCGCCGCCTCGGCCAGTTGCTCCTGCGTCATCAGCGCGTAGGCCCTTCGCTTTTTCAACGACATCCGACACCTTTCCGTTTCCATTCCGTTTACAAACGGGAAGTACCATGCACTAACATCGAACGCGCCCAAAACACGCTCTGATTCGTTGGAGGTGGTCCCTTTGGCCAACGTTTTGAGCACGAGGCCCATGTGAGCCGTCCGGGCCTTGCGGGTGGCTCCGCATAAGCCGGATGGACAAAGCCGGGGGTACCGAACCCCGGGCGGCGTCGCATCGCCACGGGGAGACGGAACTCCAGCGTCGGGCGCCCAGCAAGCGTCATAGGCCGAAAGCCGCACGGCACAGGCAATCTGGAGGTGCTAATCGCGCCCCGGCGAGGCAAGGCGATGCGGGCTAGCGCCGTGCGCAGCATGGCAAAAAGCCCTTCGCGGGAAATGGCGGGTCGGTAACCGCCCTCTGCCCGCGATGCCCGCAGGCGCAATCCTGCGGGGCCAGCACTGCCGCCGCCCGGTTAGCTGCCGGGCGGCGTTTTTCTTCCAAAGGCCGCGGCCATCGGGCTCCAATCCTCGGCCGCGTTTTCTTTTTGAGCCATCATTCGCCAACTCCGATCCATTCCTCGAACCATTCCATCTTCACGAGCTTCAGCCGCTCGCATCCCTTCGGCATCGCCGTCTTGAGGTCTCCCCTCCGAGCCGCCGCGTAGAGCGCCGACTTCGGCACGCCGCAGAATTCGGCAAGCTGCGGGATTGTGAAGTACGCTTTCGCTTGCCCCTCCATCTCCGTCCTCCAATCTAAGATGCCCTGGCCGAATCTTTCGGCTTCATGGCCTTCGCGGCCGAACGCGCCAGCCGCGCAACCGATGCGACGACTTCCGACGCGGGAATGTCGCGGTCCGCGTGCACCGTCACGATGCATTTGCCGACGCGCGTCGTGGTCTCGCCGGCCTTGAACGCGATCTGCTCCATCGCAAACCTCCTTCCGTTCCGATGCCACCGCCGGTCGGCGTCCGCCCCGTGGCCGTCTGCACCCGGCCATGCGGCGCCGGAGGTTCACGCGAAAGCGCCTCGGGATGGGCGCCCACCGGCGGTGGCAAAATTCCCGTAATCTAAGGAATTTAATTACTGTTTGAGTCGAAAAAAATATCCGACACATTAACGGAGAGAAATTCCCCGATTTTCTTCGCTGTATCGATTTTGATGCAACCAGGGTTCTTTTCGTACGCTGAATAGGTCTTTTCGGTAATACCCAAAGCATTCGCCATAGCGACCTTCGTCACGCCCTTGCTTTCTCTAACTGAGCGAAGTGACTTCACGCTTCCTCCTTTCGACATTGCATACAGTAATTAAATTCCTGTATCGCGTCAAGAATCTTTTTACTAGAATTATGGAAAATAATTACTGCTAAGGAGATTACGCATGAGCATCGCTGAGAACATAAAAGCGCTACGTGCGATTTTTCATGTCACGCAGCGCGAGCTTGCCGAAATTGCTGGCGTTACAGAAAACGCCGTATCGAAATGGGAAAACGGCTACAGCGAGCCGAGGATGGGCGCTATCGAGAGAATGGCCTCATGCTACGGCATAACAAAGAGCAACATCATCGAAGAGGGCGGAATGACCCTCATCGACCCAGTAACAAAAAAGCCGCGCATTAAACAAGTTCCCGGCGCAATCACGCCTCCCGAACCTCGCAAGGCATACCTTCCCCTCCTGGGCAAGGTTCACGCGGGCGACGCGCAGGAGCCCCAGGTTCTCGATGAGCGCATCTCGCTGCCGTACGAGGTATGGGAGCGCCACAAGGGGGCGTACTTCCTGCAGGTCGAGGGGCAGTGCATGTCGAAGATCTACCCGGAAGGCTCCTACATTCTCATCGACCCGACGCAGCGCCCGACGAACGGCTCCATAGCGGTCGTGAGCATCGACGGCGCCGATTACGTGATGCGCAGGCTCTACAAGGGCTCGTCGGTGCTCGTGCTCTCCCCCGACTCGTGGGAAGAGGGCTACGAGGACATCGTGATCGCGGGCGACGACCACACGGTGGAGTTCGTCGGCTCTGTCGTGTGGTTCCAAGCCTCGGGCGAATTGGAGTAAGGGAGGAAAGGCACATGAATGGACGCGGTTGCTGAAAAATTTCCTTGACAGCAAACCTTGGCAAGGGTAATGTAACGGCAAGTGGATATGGCGGGGTGCTTCTACGGAACCCCCGCCCACACCAGCCGTCGCAAGACGGCTTTTCTGTTATTAGGGGGCATCGTGCAAAAACCCTTTAAAACCATCAGCGAGCAGGTATGCCTGCTATCGTCGCGCGGCGTAGAGATAGACATGGACGCCGAATCGGTTCTGATGCGAAACGGGTACTACCCCATCGTCAACGGATACAAAGACCCTTTTCTCGACCGAGATGCAATGCAGAGCGCCGGAGACGACAGGTATAAACCCGGAACCAGGTTTTCAGATCTGTATTCGCTATTCGAATTCGACAGGGATTTGCGCGAAAAGACGTTCCATTATCTAATTCGAGCCGAATCCGTCACAAGAACAGCATGCTCCTACGTTTTTTCGGAAAACCACCAGGAGCCGAATTCGTACCTCGTCCAAGACAACTTCGCGTCAGCCGAAGAATATGCAGGGTATGGGCTGAAGAATTACATTTACAACATGCACACGCTGCACGATGAGCTATTCAAGAAGGCAACCAAGAGCCGAAACGAATCCATAACCCATTATCGCGAGAACTACAGGGACATTCCTCTATGGATTCTGGCGAACGACTTGACGTTTGGCAATGTCGAGCACTTCTTCAAGCTCATGAAGCCCCGAGAGCAAAGCGAAGTTTGCAAATGCATCAGCCGGGCCGTAGGAAAGCTCGGCGGGAAAGAGGGCTTTTTCGACGCGAACGAGGCGCGCAAAGGGCTCGACGTTCTCGTGAAAACAAGGAACCTGTGCGCGCACGACGAAAGGCTCTATTGCGCAAAAATCGGAGGGCGAAGGAATGCCGACTACATCCAGTTCCTCCTGTATCTGCGCAGATATCTCACGGACGAAGAGTATGCCGAATTGGTCAAATTCATTGCCGAAAGCGTCGGATCGCATTCGAGAGGAAGCGACGTCGTGGCGCACGTATTAGACAGAATGGGATTCGGAAGACTGCCTATCGCGTAATGCAGGCCCTACGCGAGCGCGCCAAGCAAAGCTCGAATTACCGCCCAGGCAAGGCCGGCGGTAATCACGCCAGCAATCATGAAGGACATAATCAGCGCGCAATGGATGATGATGTACGCCATCTCGTCAAACACATTTACCCAGTAGATTTTCGGCAGCTTCACTCAATGGCCCCATTTCGCACGAGAGGAGGAAACCCTCGTTGGATTTAATTACCGCTGCGCTTTCTCTCGTCGAAAGCTCTTTGATGCAGATTCCTGCGTTCGTCTCTGGACATCCAACGGAAACGATTGCAGCTATCTCTTCGGCAGTTAGCGCGGCTATAGCTTATTTAGTATACCGCAACAGCATCGACCCATATGTCGTCGCATACCTCCATATAGAAGACGTGACGCTCTATCTGGTCGTAGAGAATATCGGTTCGTATCCTGCACTCGACGTGTCGTTCAAAATGAGCGGCAATTTGACTCGCGGCGATGATTTTGACAGCTATTTCAAAAGGAGCTTCGTCTACAGAGGCATACCGGTGCTCATGCCGGGATACTCGCTGAAGACGGCCGTAGGCGTCGCGATGGACTACGAAGACGAGTGCGACGAAGCGCCTTCGATTTCGATATCGTTCAAGCGCAGAGCGCATGGGCCATGGAAGAGCGAGACCGCGGCCTTCCCGCTCGATTGGACACCGTTCACGGCGATCGTGTCGACCGAGTCGTCGCGGGAGGCGATGGAGAAGGAGATTACGCGAGCGGCCAAAGCATTCGCCGACAACGCGAGGGAGCATAAGAGGAACGAGACGAAAACATCTTCGGCACTGGAAGAGATAGCCAATGCAGTTGTTGCGGAATCCGCAACAACCGGAACGGACGAAGGGCCCAGATAAAGAATAAGCCCCGCGCCATATGGGAGTGCAGTCCCTGGCGCGAGGCTCGCAATATACCAACCGAATAACGGAAGGCGGTTACATTATGCCACGAAAAGCGAGGCGGCGCGCATGGGGTTCCGTCACGGAAATGGCGCGCGGCAAGAAATACGTGCTGCGGTGGGTGGAAAACACGCCGAGCGGGCGCAAGCGCAGGAGCCGCACCGTGTACGGCACCTACCGCGAGGCCTGCAATGAGCTGGCCAAAATCCAAGCAACCAGGTGCGACGAGCGCGCAATGCCTACCGTGGGTCAGCTCTACGAGGCCCGCTACTTGCCGTGGCTTGAGCGCAAGTACGACGGCAGCGAGAGCAGCACGCCGAATAGCTACAAGCGCGCTTGGGATAGCGTCTGCGCACGCCGATGGGCTGATGTCCCGATAGACCAAATCAAGCCGCTCGAAGTGCAGGGATGGCTCGACGGCATGGCCTACGGCAACGCGCACTGGGCGCTCGTCGTCATGCGCCGCACGCTCGACTTCGCCGTCAACCTCGACCAGATACCAGCGAATCCATTCAGACGCAAATACGAGATGCCGCGTAAATCTTCCGAGCACCAGAAGAACGTGTATACGCTAAGGCAGGCGGAGGCGATGCTCGGCAGAGTCGAGGGGATGCCCTATGAGGCGGCGTACATCCTGGCCGCTTTCGGCGGGTGCCGCACGGGCGAATCGCTCGCCGTGCGCGTCGAGGACGTGCGCGAGATAGAGGCAGGCGGCGTGCGCTTCGCCGTCGCGTCAATCACCAAGCAGGCTGGAAACATGAACGGGGAGGTTGTAGGGCGCACGAAGAACGCCCAGAGCGCCCGCGAGGCGATAATCCCGGAGCCTTACTGCGATGCGCTCTTGCGCGTGCGAGACCAACGCGCCGCCGACGGCCTCAAATGGCTCTGCATGATGGGCGCGAGCCAGATGGGGAAAGCCGCAGCCGGGGCGATGTGGAGAAAGCTCGGCGGAATACCGTTCGCGAACCTGCGCAACTCGTGGCGCACCTTCGCGCAGTTCGAATGGGGCGTCGGATACGACACCCTCGAATTGCTCATGGGGCACAAGCTGCCGGGCGTGACGGGGCAGCATTATCTGCGCCCGTCGACCGAGCAGCTGGCCGAGGACTTCGCCGCCGCGTACGCCGAAAAACGAGCGCACTTGGGATAAATTGGGATATGAAAAAGCGAAACCCCAGGTCAGAGTGCTATACTTTGCAACACCTAGTTGCGCAAAGCGCAGACGGCGCGGGCGGGCAAACGACTGTCTTGATGGGCTCTCGCATAGCTTTCGCACAATAATGCACGAAGTGCGTACCCTTCTGGCTCCTCTGCCTTCGTATCCATTTTGCTGTTCGGCAAAAGCCCAGGTCGATCAATGGCCCCCATTTGTCTATTCAGCAAAAACTCCAAAGGCTACGCACTTCGTGCGTTTTCATGCGACAAACAGTACCTTTCAGCATTATCTTCCCGTTTTGCCCCCTCTCGACACGCCGGCCTGATAAAGTTCGTACATGGAAGAAATCTTGTGCGACATATCGGCGTTTCGCTTTCATCGGACCCCTCCGCAGGTCCTTATGCTATTTCCCCCTTATCCCGATAGGGCGTGCGACAGAAATCGAATCGGATTCAATAGCCACGTGCTCACGCAAGAGGTACTTGGTGGCCCCGTTCACCTTCTGGCATGCGACCGCAAGCACCGTTTGAATAACTCGAGCACGATATCGCACCTCGTCACAAACGAATTGCCGCCGGGATGCATGCAAGAAACCGGTCTGGGGATTTCGACGACAAGTCCTCTTTATACCTTGCTCAATCTCGCCGGACACGCCAGCGATGTTCATCTTGCAATGGCAATGTACGAATTCTGCGGCACGTTTTCGGTTTTTCAGCCGAGTCCGCTCGTCGAGACGCTCCTTGACCAAATCGATTGCACGGAGCTGATTCCTCGTTCATTCGGATGGCAACGAGTCAAAAGCCCCACCGGTAAAAAGACCAATCTTTGGAAGCGCGAACCACTTGTCGAAATAAACGAATTGCAGCGATTCGCCGTCCAAATGAAAAGCGCCCGCGGCGGACGCCGGTTCGCGCGCGCGGCGAAATACGTAACTGGCATTACGGCTTCGCCTTTCGAGGCGCAGGCCTCGATGCTGCTCTCGTTGCCAAGGAGCAAAGGAGGCGAGGGCTTTTCGAACTTCGTCAACAACGAGAGAATTCCGCTTTCGAAAAACGCGAGACGGATCTGCAGTAAAACGGCCTGCTACGCCGACTTGCTCTTCGACGTTCCTGGCGCGGCCAGCCCGCTCATTGTCGAGTGCCAAGGAAAAGTGGTCCACGACGATTACGCGGCAGCGACTTCCGATTCGGACCGAATGACCGCGCTTCAGCAGATGGGATTTACCGTTATGCCACTCACCTACCGGCAAATCGCCGATCGCACTAATTTCGACGTGGTTCGCAGGATGGTCGCCAAGCAAATCGGAATCACCTATCGAAACAAGAGCGCCAAAGAGACACGCCGTGAAATTGACTTAAGGCGCAATATCCTCATCGACTGGACAACCCTCGGACAATAGATCAACTGGCTCGGGGAATTCATGCCACGTCGTAATATGGTTGCACGAAAATGCACGAAGTGCGTACCCTTGTCGATATCCTATATAGCAACAAACATTCGTCGCTTTAAAACCCCAGGTCGCGAAAATGCGATTCCGACATCTTGCGCATCGTTTCTTCTATAGGTACGCACTTCGTCGCTTTTCATGCGACGAGCTGTGAAGCAATATATCGTGTATCGCGATTAACGCGCCGTGCCCGGACGAGACCAGCAAAAGAACGACACGATGAAGACAACCAGGCACGGCGGAGGCTCACCCTGCAGGCAACCTTACTTTTTCCTTCCATGGGAAAGCCAAAGGGGAAATGGCTGCAGCAGCGTGCTAGAATCGCACACAACGGAGAGGGATTGGCCCTTCCAGACCGATTATTAAGGGTGATGGCTTACGGTCGTTGTTCTTTAGGGAACGCCAAACGAATAAAACGATAAGGCCCCTTGGGGCTTAAGTTCGTGCGGCGCTTCCCACCTGTTGAATCACATGAGCAACCACGCGGCGGTTGCAAGGGCGCGTTGAAACCAACGCGCGTGGCAACGCTGCCGTCGTTTTCAAAAGACAGGATCGAACAATGGAATTCCCCAAAGCAAACAGCTTCCCCACCAATCTCGTGCGCGAGAAAATCATGGGGCCCAACCCACTGAAGATTTGCGAGGAGCTGCTGAACGATGCGAACCTCATGCCCGGCTCAGTCGTATGCGACCTCGGTTCAGGAACAGGCATCACAAGCGCGATGCTTGCCCGCGAATACGGCCTCGATGCATACGCGGTGGATTTATGGAGCGACCCCGACGAGAATCGAGCGTTCTTTGACAAGCTCGGCCTCGCTGCCACAACCATCCACCCCGTGAAAGCCGACGCAACACAAGGCCTGCCGGTTCCCGAGTGGTTTTTCGATGCTGTGGTGAGCGTGGATTCGTACCACTACTACGGCCGCGACCCGCGCTACCTCGGCGAGAAGCTGCTGCCTTATGTGAAGCATGGCGGTGCAATCTACCTGGCAATTCCCGGCATGAAGCGCGATTGCCATGACAATTTGCCCGTATGTTTGCTCGCCTCGTGGACGCCCGAGCAACTCGACTACATGCACGATATTCCCTGGTGGCGAGCTATAATCTCGCAGACCGAAGGAGTCGAAATCGTCGATATGCACGCTATGGAGTGCACCGCTGAGGCATGGGTTGATTGGCTTGCATGCGACAACCCCTACGCGCAAGGCGATTGCGCCGCCGTCGAGGCCGGCGCGCTTGAATACCTTAACACCATCGCTATAACGTTACGCAGGCTTTAGCCGGCGGTGGCGCACAAACCGTAATTGCATACCGAAATGGGGCCGTCGTTGCGCAATCGATGGCCCCATGGCCGGATCGCGGCGCGCGGGACCGCCGAAGCAACGTACATCCAGCGCGATGAGGATTTGCTTCCGTAAAGCATGGATTCCAATTCGCACCCTCAATCCAAACGCAAGACCGCGAGATTCGCCTTAGCAACGGGCATTGCATAGCTCGGCTGGCGGCGGATTAGATAGCGCCGAAAAAGGCGTTCCTATAGTTGCCAATCGCCGATTTCCGACGCAACCGCAGATTGCACTTCACCCGGCATTTCGTGCGACAGCTCGACGCACTATTCGAGGAAAGCGGCCCATTCCATCCGGCAACGTGCGTATCGGCCCGATGCGCATGCTGTGCGTGAGTTCGTTTTCGCATACGATTTCATGGTGGTTCGAGCATGGCGCGAACGAGGCGCCCGAGCAAGTCGCGGCATGGTACGCGCAAGGCATGGGGCTTGCAAAATAAATAGCAGGGAGACTTCGCTGCAAGAAATCGCGCGAAGTGCGTACCCTACTTCGAAATACTACCAGGCATCGCAATTAACAAATCTGCGACCTGGGGTTTTGCCGGGATGAAATACCTGCTTCGTTGCAAAACTGCGCATAGGTACGCACTTCGTGCGTTTTTATGCAAGCCAGCGGCAAAGCAACCGCGAAAAAAGGAGCCGCAAGGCCCCTTTTCAAATTTCTATGCAGCTTTTGGCCTCACGCCCTCACGCGCCAGGCGGGTTCTCCAAACTTTCGCCACCCTTCGGCTTATGCAGTCTTTTTGGCTTTCGCGCCCTGGGCGGCTTTGGCGGTCTCCTCGGCTTCGAGCAATTCGCGCGCGTGAGCGATGGCGTCGTCGATATTCGGGCGAAAGTGCTCCTCGCCCACCAGATCAACGAAGCCGGCACGGCGCATGGTTTTCATGGGCTGCTCGTTGGCGTGGCTGAAAATGAGCTTCACGCCGTTTTCCTCGCAGTAGTCGTAGAGGTTTTCGAGCGCGTTCATGCCCGAAGAATCGAGCGACGGCACGCCGCGCATGCGGATGATCAGGTATTTCGTGAACTCCTTTACCGAAATGTCGGTAATGCGGTCGGTCATGCCGAAAAACATGGGGCCGTTGATTTCGTACACACGCACGCTCTTGGGCAGCTCGCGTAAATGCGTGACCTCGGAGTCGGCGTCGCAGTAATACTGCCAGCCTTTGACCTCGGTTTCCTCGGAAACCATCTTCATGAACAGCACCACGGTAATAAGCATACCCACCGCGATGGCCGTCACCAGGTCAAACACAATGGTGAGCATAAACGTGAGCAAAAGCGTGGCAACCGCGCCCTTCGAGGCCGTGTGGCAGAGGTGCGCGAAGTTGCGCCAACCGCTCATATTGTAGGCAACCTGCAGCAGAATGGCCGCGATAGTCGGCATGGGGATGAGGGCCGCATACGGCATAAGGAACACGAGCACCACGAGCAGAACCAGCGCGTGCACCATGCCGGCAACCGGCGTGCGTCCGCCGCTCTTCACGTTGGCGGCCGTGCGCGCGATGGCGCCCGTCGCGGGAATGCCGCCGAAGAGCACCGAGCCCATGTTGCCCACGCCCTGGGCCACGAGCTCCATGTTGCAGCGGTGGTGCGAGCTGATCATGGAGTCGGCGACCACGCACGAAAGCAGCGACTCGATAGCGGCCAAAATGGCGATGGTGATGCCGTTGGGAAGCTGGTCGCGCAGCAGTTCAATCGAAAGCTGCGGCACATGCAGCTCGGGCAGGCCAGCGTTGATGGTGTACAAATCGCCGATGGTGTTCACGTTCATGCCGAACAGGGGCACCATGGCCATGCCCACGATAACAGCGACAAGCGAACTGGGAACCTTGGCGCCCAGCGCGCCCAGACGCGGCCACAAAAACAGCACCGCAAGGCACACCGCGCCCACCACGAGCGCCTGCCAATTGAAGGTGCCGAAGTTCGCCGCGAGCGCCGAAACTTTGTCTGCCGTCTCGACCGTCACCGTGCCGGCGGGATACGTTAGGCCGAAGAAATCTTTCAACTGGCCGATGACGATGGTCACCGCAATACCCGCCGTAAAGCCAGTGGTGATGGTGTACGGAACGAAGCGGATGATCGTGCCCAGCTTGAGCAGGCCCATAACCACAAGCAGCACGCCGGCGATAAGCGTCGCCGCCACCAAGCCGTCGATGCCGTCGGTCGCAACGATGCCGGCGACGATGGTCGCGAACGCCGCCGTGGGGCCCGAAATTTGCACGCGCGAGCCGCCGAGGAATGCAATCAGGAAACCTGCGACGATAGCTGTGTACAAGCCCTGCTCAGGACCGACGCCCGATGCGATCGCCAGCGCGATCGAAAGCGGCAGCGCCACGATGGCGACCACGATGCCCGATACGATGTCGCGGGGAAGCTGCTCTTTAAGCTCCTCTTTGCTCGAGTGCTTGATGATGCTGAACAGAATCGGTTTAATTTTGTCGCGCTGCAAGGGTTCTCAATTCCTCTTCGTCGTAATATCGTTCGCGTCGCGCGCGTCACCTGAATGCAAAATCCGCACTGCCAAGATAGCCCGACAAGACAAAGCAGGCCGAACAGTCCCAAGCAAAGGGCCTCCTGGCCAGACGGTAGCGCAGCCAGCAAGGCCACTTCGCCCAGAGCGGCGCCCAAATGAAGAGTCGCTCCAAACAATCCGCATCCAAACGAAGACGCCCAATAAAGTGCGTCCGGCAAAGGGCTTCCCTCCTAAGGGGCGCCCATCTGGTCATTTCGCACGCGCATCACCCATCCCGCATTTGGGATAGAAAAATTCCACCCAGGCAACCCCGGGTGGAATTCGAATTCTTCAGTTATCGCCAAAAGGCGCGTATGGGAGGGTTCGTATTGTAACGGCTCAGCAACGCGGCTGCTCACGCCACACAAAATCGCCAATGCCATGGCACAACTTGCCCGCAAGCGGGAGGCGCGATGCAGCGGCAAGTCGACGAAGGCTGCAAGCGCAACCACGCCCGCAGCACACCCACGCCTAAGGTGCATTCGCATTCGAGGCGCCTTGGACATCTGCACGCGTCCATACCCAAAGCATATCTACGCCTACGACTCAGCCCAAGAAGCACCAACATCCAAAGCATGCGCAAAGCAGGCCAAGGCGCGGCCAAAGCGCGGCCATTCCCAAAGCGCTCATGCCCAAGGCGCATCCGAGGCATACCAAAACGTGCCGCGACCTTACGCTTCCCAGTTGCCCACTTCAGAAAGCTCAATGTCGGGATTCTTGTCAACCGCCCAGTTCACGTTCCACGGGCTCGTGAACAGCAACAGACGGCGCCCGCGCATGTCTTCAACCTTGAGCGTGTCACGCGTGACATTCAAGCTCGAGAACTCGAACGTCTTCGGATCGGTCTTAATCCAACGCACGTCGGTGTACGGAAGGCCTGTGCGGCGCACTTCCACGCCGTATTCGCCCTTCAGGCGCTGCTCGAGCACCTCGAGCTGCAGCACGCCCACAACGCCCACGATCACGCTTTCCATGCCGAAGCCCGGCTCGCGGAAAATCTGGATGGCGCCTTCCTGAGCGAGCTCCTCCATGCCTTTCACGAACTGCTTGCGCTTCAGCGTGTTCACCTGCGTGATGCGGCTGAACATTTCGGGCGCGAACGTGGGAATTTCAGGGAACTGAACGTGCGTTTTGCCCGTGCACACCGTGTCGCCGATGCTGAAAATGCCCGGGTCGAACAAGCCCACGATGTCGCCCGCGTACGCCTCGTCGACGATCGCGCGGTCATCGGCCATAAGCGATGTGCCCGTGGCGAGCTTGAGCTTCTTGCCGCCCTGCATGTGGAAGGCTTCCATGCCGCGCTCGAACTTGCCCGAACAAATGCGCACGAAAGCGATGCGGTCGCGGTGATTTTTGTCCATGTTCGCCTGGATTTTGAACACGAAGCCGCTGAAATCGTCGCGTTGCGGGTCGACCTGCTCGCCGGTGAGCGTGTCGGTATACGACAGCGGGCTCGGCGCCAGGCGCAGGAATTCTTTCAGGAAGGGCTCAACGCCGAAATTCGTGAGAGCCGAACCGAAGAACACCGGAGAAAGCTTTCCGCAACTCACGGCGGCGTAGTCGAGCTCGTCGCCCGCGCCATCGAGCAGCTCGATGTCATCCATCAGGTTCTCATGGTTCGCCTCGCCGATGAGCTCGCCCAGCTCGGGTGCGCCGAGCTCGGCCTCGATTTCGGCAACCTTCTTCGTGGCGTTCGCGTGGCCGTCGCCCTCAAACGCGATCACGCGGCGAGCCTGGCGGTCGAACACGCCGCGGAAATTCTGGCCGCAACCGATGGGCCAGTTCATGGGATACGTGCCTATACCGAGCACCGACTCGATTTCCTCCATGAGGTCAAATGGGTCGCGCGCCTCGCGGTCGAGCTTGTTCACGAACGTGAAAATAGGGATGTGGCGCAGCGTGCAGACCTTGAAAAGCTTTTTGGTTTGCGCCTCAACGCCCTTGGCGGCGTCGATGACCATGACGGCGGCGTCGGCAGCCATGAGCGTACGGTACGTGTCTTCAGAAAAGTCCTGGTGACCAGGGGTATCGAGGATATTCACGCAGCAGCCGTCGTAAGTAAACTGCAGCACCGACGACGTGACCGAAATGCCGCGCTCCTTTTCGATGTCCATCCAGTCGGACACGGCATGTTTGGAAGACGATTTGCCTTTGACCGAGCCGGCGGTTTGAATGCTGCCGGTATAGAGCAGCAGTTTTTCGGTGAGCGTGGTTTTGCCTGCGTCAGGATGCGAAATAATCGCGAACGTGCGGCGCGAGACGATTTGATCGGCAAGTGGTGCCACGGGGGTCCTTTCTATGGGTGCGCCCGCTGCGAGATGCGCAGAAAAGCGGTTGGGAAAGCGGGCGAATGCATACGAACAGTGCATTATATCCCAGGCGGCGCAGCGCGGCGTCACGTCCAACAAAATACCTGATAAGAGTACTTTTTCGAACGCTTGTGCTATTTTTTCTTGCAAAGTCCGAATCGAGCGTGCTATATTCGAAATGCACCCGTTACGGCTGATTCGGCCTTTTTAAAACCGCATGGGGGACGCATCGGCGGCCCTTGCTTATGAGTCGCGTACAGCGCGGCGGCGTGTTACATGCTGGTTCATTTTTTCCATCACAACAGAATAAGAAGACGCATCTCGAGCAGAGTAGATTTTGCTGCCGTTTCGAGCTTTCCGCAGGAAAAAGCGGCACGCAAGCGATTCGCGAGCATTGAGCGTTTGCGCGCTTTTCGAGAAGGAACAGGCGCTTGGAGCCCAACGCTTGCGACCCCCGTCTCGCGACACAAGTTCACACCGCCGGCGGGCAACCCGCGACGCCCCACGGCCGCAAAATCCTCGCTCATACGCACCTGCAGCGTCTTCGCGCCTCTCGGAAGGAGCCCAATGAGCACGTTTTCCTACTCGCCCCAAATTACGCAAGAAACCGCACTTGGCCTCGAACGATTCGACATGCGCGACGAGATGCTCGCCTGCCGCGAGCTCGAATTGTGCGGGCCCGTCGACGCGGAATCGGTCGCAGATATCATTCGCGGCCTGCGTCACCTGCAGAAAGCCGACCCCGCCGCACCCATCACGCTGTTCATCAACAGCCTCGGCGGCGAAGTGCAATCGGGGTTGGCGCTCTACGACGTGATGAGCGCCGTCAGCTGTCCCGTGCGCACCGTGTGCCTGGGGCTTGCCGCCAGCATGGCCGCGCTGCTGTTTATCGCCGGCGACACGCGAGACATGCTGCCGCACAGCCGCGTCATGATTCACGACCCGCTCATCGTCGGTGCAGGCGTGGGCGGAAGCGCCCTTTCGGTGAAGGCGCGCGCCGACGATTTGATGCGCATTCGCGATATAACCGCGCAGGTCATCGCCGAGCACACCGGCATGCCGCTCGAACGCGTGTTCGAGCTTACCGCCCGCGACACGTATTTCGAAGCCGAAGAAGCCGTTGCCGCGCATTTGGCCGACCGCGTGATTCGCAAGCTGTAGAAACGACGCGCCTTGCGGCCGCAATGCCTGCGGCAGCCACGGCCGCAATGCGCACCTCGGGCGCAGTCTCGGTGCGCGCAATCGCAATGCGCACCTCGGCCACGGTGGTGCGTACGCCCCAGCCGCGGTCGAAACTCGCACGGCCCCAACGCCAAAAAGCATGGCGCGGCACACCGCAACATGGCGCGGCGCAACGCGAGCTCGGGATGCGCTTCTTCTGCTGCAGGCCGCGCCAACGGCCGCGTCGGCCGCATTCTTCGCACCCCGCATCCCGCGCATCCCTCGTGAACGAACACGCCGATCGCATCCCCTATTCGCCACCACACCTTCACAGGAGAGCCTTATGAAAATCGCCGAATTCGAAACCCTCGTTGAAAACGCAGCTGAAACCGGCTGCAGCACCTGGACCGACGCCGCCGTGGAATCGGGCCTCATGCATGAGGCCGACACACGCGACCCGCGCCTCGCATACCGCGGACGCACCCTGCTCACAGCCCATACCGAAATCGAAACCGACACCTGGCAAAGCGGCCTGAACAACAATGTGCTCGTGCTGGGCTGCTCGGGTGGCGGCAAAACCCGCCACCACGTCAAGCCCAACCTGCTGCAGGCATCGGGCTCCTACATCGTGCTCGACTGCAAGGGCAGCTTGTATCGCGAAGTCGGGCCCTATCTGGCCGAAGCAGGATACGTAGTCGACCAACTCGACTTCTCCACCATGGGCGGCACCGTGGGATTCAACCCGATCGCCAATGTGCGCTTCGTCGACGGCGAACCCCTTCAGCAAGACATCATCGCCATCGCCTCGGCGATTTGCCCCATCGAGGATCACGAAAGCGACCCATTTTGGCCGCAAGCCGCCGCGAACTATCTGTGCGCCTATATCACCTACGTGCTTGAGGCACTCCCAAGCACCGAATGGCACATGGGATCGGTGATGCAGGTGTTCGAAGCCGCCTGCTCCGGCCGCGTTGACAGGATGTTCGCCCAGCTCGAGGCCGATGAGCCGAGCGCGTTCGCCCCCGCGCTCTACCGCCGCACGAGGGTTACCTGCGGCGCGGAAAAGATGCACTCGAGCATTCTGGGGATTCTTGCGGCGAACCTCATGCCGTTCGGCTTTCCTGAAGCGACAAGCGCGTACCGCCGAGCGCGCCAAGTGGACTTCCGCGCATTCGGCCGCGAGAAGCGCGCGCTGTTCGTTACCATCAACGACATGGATCGCAGCCTCGATAGGCTCACGAGCATGTTCATTCGCCAGGCATTTTGCGCACTTTGCGATGCAGCCGACCACGATTACCCCGACCATCGCCTGCCCGTGCCCGTGCGATTCGTGCTCGACGATTTCGCGAACCTGAACCTGCCGCACATCGACGACGTGCTGGCGGTCATACGCAGCCGCGAGATCAGCTGCACGATCATTTGCCAAACCATAAGCCAGCTCGAAGCGCGCTACGGAACGCCCGCCGCGAACTCCATCATTGGCAACTGCGACGCGCAGCTCGTGCTCGCCTTCCAAGACGAGCGAACTGCGCAGTACTTCGCCACGCGCGCCAACAAGCCGGCGAGCGCGCTGCTCGAAACCCCGGCCGGCATGTGGTGGGTGTTCGTGCGCGGGCAGCGCGGCCGCATGGAACAGGCCTTCCGTCTCGAAGACCACCCGCGCTACCCCGAGCTTGTCGCATGTCACGAACGCGCCGAAGCGGAAGCGGTTTTCGGCACGCCTGACGAATGGGAATTCGAGGAGTTCTTCGACTTCGACGAGCCCGACGAACCGTTCAGCCCCTGCCCCGCGGCATAGCGAAGGCGGCAAGTCGGCTCCCTACCAGGGGAGCTCAACTTCCGCCGCGCCCTCATCGGTTTGTCCCGCACCAGCAGGCTGCGTGGAGGCAAGCTGTGCGGGAGCGGCTTTCGCGCTAGCGGTTTCGATTTTTTTCTCAGAAGCGTCCTTTGCAAACGCACGGTTTTCGCAGGTCACACCGCACGAAGCCTTTCTGACGTGCTCTAAGTACCCGCGAATGCTGTAATGATCGGCCCCGTCGAAAGAGTCTTTCCTGTTGCCATCGGCCTCGAGGCTTCCCAAATAACCGTTGTCAACCGTTCTGCCCGTCTGGTCGATAACCGACGCGTACCAGTGGCCCGTTTCGTCGGCAGGCTCGCGCAGCTGGCAGGTAATCGCGAGCTTGCCGTTGTCGGCCTGGGTGAAAGCGCCCGATTCGCGCAGTTGGCGCAGATGCTCGCCATCGATCCAGAAACTAATAAACGGCGCCTCGTAGGCATCGGTCAGCATGCTGTTGCGGTTGTCATAGACGTAGCACACGAGCGCACGGGTTCGCGCCGCGCACAGCATGTCGACCTCGCTTTCCTTCAGCATGAAATACACCGTCGTATAACCGCGCACGCCCTCCCCTGCCTTCTGGACGGTAACCACGGCGGTTTTCACCTGGAACATGAGCGTTTCAGGCTGCACGGATGGATCTTCGAGCTGGGCTTTCAAGTTCACCGTCACCACATCGACGCCCATGTCGGCCGGCGGGCGCAGCGCATCGAGACCATTGCGATACAGCGCGCCCATCAGCTGAAACTCGCCCGTATAACCGTTGTAAAGAAGGTTGTAGAAGTTCTGATCCATGGCATTCCTATCGCGATTTTTGACGGGTGCCATTGTACGCCATTCGCTTTGAAAGCTTCACTACGCGCTACGCACTTTCGCGAGCGGCATCGCGCAGCATCCTCGCACGC
>CAKUIK010000042.1 GCA_934661005.1 uncultured Slackia sp. | reverse complement strand
TGGATGAGCCCCATGCAGTACCGGATAAGCAAGGGACTAGCCGCTTAGGCTGGTCCAAGGAATTGTCCGCACCCCCCGCATATCGTGGTCAAAACGCCCGCCATTCGCAAACGCCGCCTTCCCAAAACCTGTTAAACGCTACGAGCATTTAACATGCCAGGAGGGAACGAACCGACGCGGGCGCGCCAGCCGCGACGCGCGTTAGATTCCGAAGCCGCGCAAAGGCTTGAGGCTGCGCTCGAGAATGCCGTGCATGCAGGCGATTGCCACGCCATAGTTCACCATAGGCGTGCCGCTCGCCTTCGCAATGCGCATACGATGCTGCATCTCGCGCTCGTTAAGCATGCACCCGCCGCAATGCACCACCACATCGTAAGCGCTCACGTCTTCAGGGAAATCGCGTCCCTGAGTGAAATCAAACACCGGTTTCGCACCACAATGCTGGCGAACCCACGCGGGCATTTTCACGGTGCCGATGTCTTCGCATTGGCGATGGTGCGTGCACCCTTCGGAAATGAGCACTCGGCTTTCGTCGGTCAGCCCAGCAAGCGCCTCGGCGCCGCGCACGAGCGCACCGAGGCCGCCTTTGTAGCGCGCCATGAGGATGGAAAACGACGTGAGCGGACACGTTTCTGGAACGATGCGCGACACCTGGCCAAACATCTGCGAGTCGGTAATCACAAGCCGCACGCTCGGCAGCGCCGCGAGCACGCCGGCAAGCTCTTCGGGCTGGCAGGCAACCGCACTCGCGTGGGAATCGAGCACGTCGCGCAGCACGAGCTGCTGCGGCAAGATGATGCGACCCTTCGGCGCCGAAGAATCGATGGGCACAACAAGAACCACTACATCGCCCGGCGACAGCAAATCGCCCACTACACGGCGCTCGGGCTTCGCGGCAGCTCCAATGCGCGCAATAGCTTCTTTCAGCTCAACAACGCCCGCACCCGTCCGCGCGCTCACGAGAAGCTCTGCATGCGAGGCGCAGGCCGCAGAATCGCCCTTACGCGGCGAAGCGCCGCTCTGCCCGCAATTCGCCGACGCGGCGCCATCGGTCAAGTCATCGCCGCACGTCGCGATACCATTTGACCCAGCATCGCCCGGCGCGCCATCGGCGCGGCCGTGCGCAATCGAACGAACCCGAGCATCGCGCGAGCTCCCTTCATCCACGCGAAGAGCGCCCGAAGCGAGCGGCTCGCCGCCAGCAGCCGCGCGTCCACAGCCAACCACCGCGCCTTCAAGCAAATCGGCCTTGTTGCGCGCCACCACATACGGAATCGCCCGCTGTTCGAAGGTGGACACCAATTCTCGCTCGGCCGCCGCCGGCCCACGCGTGGCATCGGTCACCAGTACCGCCACATCGCAGCCGGCGAGCATCTCTTTCGCGCGCGCCACGCGGCGCTCGCCCAAATCACCCTCATCGTCGATGCCGGGGGTGTCAATAACATCGACTGGACCCAAAGGCAAAAGCTCCATAGCCTTTTTCACCGGATCGGTCGTGGTGCCGGCCACGTCGCTTGCGAGCGCGACCTGTTGGCCGCACACAGCGTTCACCAAGCTCGACTTGCCGGCGTTGCGCACGCCGAAAAAGCCTATGCGAACACGTTCGCCCGAAGGCGTATCGTTGAGCCCCATGCCAGCACCATTCCTTTCGCCATGCCACCGCCACCTGCGCGTTTGCTAAGTAGCAACGCAAGCGGCACGCCTTTAGAACCTTTGGTCGCGCTTGCCTTCGTGCACGATCGCATAAATTGCCTCCACGCACTGGTGTCGACGATTGTCGTCTTTGATCTTATACATCTCACGTTCGAGCAACGCGAAACCCTTCTGGAATGTCTCGGGCGTCGCGTAGTCGACCAAATACTCCGCCAGCGTAATAAGCGCATTGGGGTGGCAATAATTCAGAATTTGTCCGTTCTTGCAGAAGCTCATGAACCTATCGCCCGTGCGCCCCGCGCGGTAGCACGCCGTGCAGAAGCTGGGCACGTGCTCTTGATCGATGAGCCAAGAGATTACCTCGTCGAGCGTGCGCTGGTCGCTCACGTCGAACTGCTCGGTGTCATGCGGGCGCAAGGCTTCCGTATAGCCGCCCACACTCGTGCGGCTGCCGCCCGAAATTTGGCTGATGCCGTATTGCAGCGCATGCTCGCGCACGGTTTGCCCCTCGCGCGTGGAAATGATCATGCCCGTGTACGGCACGGTAATGCGAATGAGCGCGATGATCTTCTCGAACATCTTGTCGGGAATGCCGTTGTCGAACACATCGGGGTCGATGTCCATGGCGGGCTTCACGCGCGGCACGCTAATGGTATGCGGGCCCACGCCGTGCACGGCCTCCAAATGCTCGGCGTGCATGATGAGCCCCGCGAATTCGTAGCGATAGCTCTCCAGACCGAACAGCACGCCCAGGCCCACATCGTCGATGCCGCCTTCCATGGCGCGGTCCATAGCCTCGGTGTGCCAGTTGTAGTCGCTCTTCGGTCCCGTGGGATGCAAGCGCTTATAGCCTTCCTTGTTGTACGTTTCCTGGAACAGGATATACGTGCCAATTTCGGCCTCTTTGAGCATGCGATATTCCTCCACCGTGGTGGCGGCGATATTCACGTTCACGCGGCGGATGGCACCGTTTTTATGCTTGATGGAATAGATGGTGTTCATCGATTCCAGAATGTATTCGATGGGGTTGTGCTTCGGGTCTTCGCCGGCCTCGATCGCCAGACGCTTATGGCCCATGTCTTGCAGCGCGATAACCTCGGCACGAATCTCGTCCTGCGTAAGCTTATGGCGCGGAATTTCGCGATTCTTGGCGTGATAGGGGCAATACAGACACCCGTTCACGCAGTAGTTCGACAGATACAAGGGCGCGAACAGCACGATGCGATTGCCGTAATATGCCTGCTTGATGTCGTGCGCCAAACGCTTGATTTCATCGTTGACGCCCTTGTTCTCGCAGGCCAGAAGCACGCTCGCCTCTCGGTGCGTGATCATGGCGCCGTGCTCGTTTGCAGGGTGCAAATGCGGCTTACACTTTTCCAGAATGTCGTAGCATAGCTGCAAATCGTTCTTATGAGCATCGGCGTACGCCAGCGTTTCTTGGATTTCCTCGTCGTTGATGAACTCGTCGGCGCACAACGATTTTGGATTGTACGAATATCCCATGATGCACTTCCTTCATAAAACACATTAGATGCAGGCGGAAGGCGCGGGCGCCATATCGCCGCGGTCGACCGCCAAACGATAGCCGACGGAAAACATGCGCGCGCCCAGGCACTCGCGACATTCCGCAGCTTCTTCGCCCGTGCAAATCTTGTTGTCGTACAGGTCGTAGTCTTTGCGGTGGGCCACCGGCGAGAGGTTCGGCATCACCACGTTCGCCCCCGCAAGAATGCCCTGCTCCCGCCCATCAGGCGCAATAGTGCCAAGAGCCGTAGTCGCAGGCAAAAGCACGTTGGGCTTAATGAGCCTGATAATCGAGAGCAGGTAACACGTAAGCTCCACCGTGCCCGCCCCATACGCCGCAAACGGCGTTGCATGATGCGGCACGAACGGGCCAATGCCGCACATTTCGGGCTGGAATCGCTCGATGAACTGCAAATCGCGCGCAAGGTCGGCCGCGGTTTGGAACGGAGCGCCAACCATGAAGCCCACGCCCACCGCGTAACCAATCTCGCGCAAATCGGAAAGACAGCGCATGCGGGCGTCGAGCGACATATCGGCGGGGTGCCAGCGCGCGTACAGCTCGCGGCTTGCCGTTTCATGGCGCAGCAGATAGCGCTCGGCACCCGCTGAAAACAGCCGCTCGTAGCTTTTCCGGCTGCGCTCCCCGAACGAAAGCGTGATCGCGCAATCGGGATGCGCCTCGCGAATGCGAGACACCACGCCGCACAGCACGTCGTCGGAAAAGAACGAATCTTCCCCACCCTGCAAAACGAAGGTGCGAAAGCCCAGGTCGTAACCCGCATGCGCACATTCGACAACCTCATCGGCGGAAAGACGATAGCGACGCGCGGCCCCATTCGAGCGGCGAATACCGCAGTAGAAACAATCGTTCTTGCAGCAGCTCGACACCTCGATGAGCCCGCGCGTGAACACCGCATCGCCATACACAAGCTTGCGCGCCGCAACGGCACGACGCGCAAGCTCAGCGGCCATCGCGGGCGTGCGCCGAGCGATGAGCCACTCGTATTCCTCCAACTTCAAGGCATGGTCGTTCTCGAGCATGTCCGCTAGCAACGAAAACGTGTCCATGTCGAAAGTCGTTGGCATATTAGATATCCCACTCAGCCTGATTGGTATGCAGCAATTCCTCAGCCTTTTGGGAGAGCGGATGGTCGTATAAGCGCTCGTAGAGCGTCTTGATATCGGGGTTCTCGTGCGAGTAGCGCAGCACATCGGCGCCGTCGAGCGAATTGAGCACGCCGGCGCGTTCACGCGCGAGTTCGCAGTTGAAGACGATGGGCTGGCCGCCGCCACCCACGCAACCGCCCGGACACGCCATGATTTCGACGAAGTCGTAAATGGCCTCGCCCGCATCGAGCGCGTCGAGCAGCTTCGCGGTGTTACCCAAGCCGCTGGCAATGGCTATATGCAGTTTCATTCCGGCGATATCGAGCGTTTTATCGACCCAGGGTTTATCAGGCGTAGCCGCCGTGGTATCGCATGTCTCGAAATCGGGTTTTTCACCAGTGAGGAAGAACGCCGCCGAACGAAGCGCCGCCTCCATAACACCGCCCGTGCGTCCGAAAATGGTGCCAGCGCCGGTCGACGTGCCCAGAGGATCGTCGAAATCGCTTTCGGCGAGCGCCGCGCAATTCACGTTGAACATGCGCAGCATGCGGTCGAATTCGCGCGTGGTGATAACCGCGTCAACATCTTGGCCCGCTTCACTCGAAAGCTGAGGCACGCCCGCCTCGTATTTTTTGGCGATACAGGGCATGACCGACACGACGAATACACGTTTCCCTTGTTCGGAAGCCTGCTCGCTCAAAAGCGCCTTCGCGGTTGCACCGAGCATCTCATGCGGAGATTTGCTCGTGGAAAGCTGGCCTACGAACTGCGGATAATGCTGCTTGGCAAAACGCACCCAACCCGGGCAGCAGCTCGTGAACATCGGCCGCGGCTTTTCTTCTTTAATCCACTCAATAAATTCGTTGGCCTCTTCCATAATGGTGAGGTCTGCCGCGAAATCGGTGTCGTAAACGTAGTCAAACCCAAGTGCGCGCAGCGCGGAAGCCATGCGGCCCTGCGTTGCCTCGTCGCGAGAAAGCCCCACGCCTTCACCCCATGCCGAACGGATGGCGGGCGCAACCTGAACCACGGTTATTACTTGGGGGTCAGCCAAGGCATCGAGCACTTTGGACGTGTCGTCGCGCGCGGTAAGCGCGCCCGTGGGGCAATGCGTGACGCACTGGCCACACAGAGCACAGTTCGCGCTGGCGATGTCGACGCCGCCCGCGACGCGCACACCGCGATGCGCAGCAGGGCCAGCAACTTCCCACACAGCGCAATGCTGGACTTTCGCGCACTCCGCCACGCAGCGCATGCAACGGATGCATTTGGTTGCGTCGCGCTGCAACGGGAAGCTCTCGTCCCATTCCTCAAACGCATATTCGGGGTCGCGATCGAAATCGGCAACGCCGAGCGAGTTCGCCACGGCTTGCAGGGCGCAGGTGCCGCTGCGCTTGCACGTGGTGCATTCGCTGCGGTGGGTTGCCAAAATGGTTTCAACATTGGAGCGACGCGCCGCGATGACGCGCGGGGTTGCCGTGCGCACCACCATGCCATCGAAAACGGGCGTGTTGCACGCGGCGGCCAGTGCCTCCTGGCTCTCAACTTCCACCACGCATACGCGGCACGAACCAATTTCGTTGATTTCCCTCATGAAGCACAGCGTGGGAATGTCCACGCCGGCGAGTTTCGCTGCATCGAGGATAGTCGAGCCCTTGGGAGCCGAAACGGCAATGCCGTCGATGGTAACCTTACACATATTGGACCCTTCCCTCGTCGAGAACTCCGCAACCGTAATGGTCGCAACGCAGGCAGCGGCGTGCCTCCTGGAACGCCTCTTCAGCCGTCATTTCAACCTCGACGGCATCGAAGTCGCCCTTGCGCTCGCGCGCCGGGCGTTCCACGATATTCACGCGGCCGCAGGGCGTGCGCCAATTCGCAGCAGCGGGCGGCACGGCGACGCCGCAATCGAGCTCGTGATCGAAGCCGAGAAAATCGTCGATATTGCGCGCGGCAACCTTGCCGGCGCCAATGGCGATAATCACCGTTTTCGGACCAACCTGGCAGTCGCCGCCCACGAACACGTTGTCGAGCGCTCCGACCGACTTCAAGCCATCGTCGGCCTCGAAATAGGTGCGGTCAGCTTGCATGCCCGCCTCTTCGAACGGCGCACTTTCGATATCTTGGCCCACAGCGATAAGCACCACGTCGGCAGGAATGCGCACAAGCGGCTTGTCGGCGGTTTGCGGCGCAGGGCGGCCGCGCTTCACCGGGCCGATGAACTGCGGCTGCGTGTACAACGCCGCCACATGGCCATCTTCGACTTCAATGTGATCGGGCGCCTGAAGCGTCATCATCTCGACGCCTTCCTGCATCGCAGAATCGATTTCGGCGCGAAGGGCCGTCATATCTTCCAGGCGACGGCGGTACGCAACCGTCACGCTCGCCGCGCCGGCACGAACGCTCGTGCGGGCGCAGTCCATAGCGACGTTGCCGCCACCGATAACCACCACGTTTTTGCCCGTGAAATCGGGATATTCGCCATCGCCGATCTTCGTGAGCAAATCGACCGCGCTCATCACGCCTTGCGCGTCGGCACCATCGAGACGCAGCGTTTTGCCGCCCTGCGCACCAATCGCCACATACACCGCATCGTATTCGGCGGAAAGGCGCTTCATGCCATCGGTATCGATACGCACCTCGGTATGCACGGTAATATCTCCCGCGTCGACAATGGCGCGCACGTCTTCATCGAGGCGCTCTCGCGGGAAGCGGTAAGCGGGAATGCCATAGCGCATCATGCCGCCGAGCTGCTTGCGCATCTCGAACACATGCACCTCATGGCCCATAAGCGCGCAGAAATACGCGCAGGTCAGGCCGCTCGGGCCGCCGCCCACGATAGCGACCTTCTTGCCCGTCGCGGCAGCAGGCACAGGCGTTGCGACCTTATCGGCGGCAAGCTGGTCGACGGCGAACTTCTTGATGCCGCGAATGTTGATGGGGGCATCAATAAGCGTGCGGCGGCAACGGTTCTCGCACGGATGCTCGCACACATAGGCGCATGCCGTGGGAAACGGGTTGTCTTTGCGAATCATGCCAATGGCGCCCGCATAATCGCCCGCGCCTGCAAGCGCCACATAGGCGGGCACATTCACATGCGCCGGGCACAGCGTTTCGCACGGCACCGTTTGGGCAACGCCTTCGCGGCATTGCTTCTGGCTAACGTGGCTTTCGAACTCCGCCTTGAACGTATCGAGGCCATTGAGCAGCACCTCGGCCGCATGCCAGCCGATAGCGCAGTCGGCCGTGTCGCGCACAGCAATCGCCTGCGCACGAATCTCATCAAGCGCGCCAGGTTCCGCGTCGAACGCAAGCACCTCTTCGAGCAATTGCTCAATGCGCGCAATGCCCTCGCGGCACGGCACGCACTTGCCGCACGCTTGGCAACCCCCGGCACGCAGCAAGTCGAGCTGGAACGCCACCGCGCACATGCCCGGAGGCGTCGCTTCAACGCGTCGCTCATACTCTTCGACAAACGAGCCGAACTTGCCGTCGTCTTTCGCGCGCGGCGCTACAGACAATCTCGCCATACATCCCCCTTTTCAATATATGGGTTCGCGCATGGCCATTCGGCACTTCCCCTGACGACCGCCACCCCGCGAACCGCCATACGCACCGCCAGCCATACGTTCAAACACTGAAAGTGTACTGTGGGAAGCCGTGGCATCCCACGTTCGAATAGGCTAATTAGTTCATCCGATAGGGTATTTGCTCTGTCGAAATTTACCCACACGGCAGCGCTGCAAGCCAAAATGGCCCCTGGCCGCAACAGACGCGAGCAGGGGCCGATTACAAAATCGTAGTTTATTCAGCTTCGGGAGCCGGAGCCGCGGCTGGATTGAAGCCACTCACCTTAATGCCAAGCGCCATGGCAGGCTTCAAGAACACGAATACGCATGCGCTCGCAACAAGGCAAATAAACGGGCAGAAGTGGGCGATGAATCCCAAAACCGCAGTGGCGCCGAGCGGAATGTTGTTGACGAGCGAGCAATAGCAGCAAATTACGGTGCCCATGCAAATACCAAGCGTCACCGACACGGCAATATATTCAAGAAACGATCCAGACTTCAACCCAAGTTTGCCAGCAATTGCATACCCCCAGTTCATGGCAGGAATAAGCGAGCCTGCGGTAAAGCCAATAACGAAACTCAACAGCATAGACGATGCCAAGCTTGCTCCATTGATTGACCCCGCGGCATACAACTGCATCGCTGCGCTCACGATTAAGCCAAGCACCAGATTCAAAACGATGTTCATGAACATTACGAAGCCCTGTGGTCCCTTCATGGGGGTTCCCTCCTTATAACCGCCAAACCATGCCTTCAAGGCGTGGAAAGCATACTGCGAGAAGAAGGGCCCCCTTGCGCTCGACCAGGGTAAACGACCAAGCCGATAGGCTATTTGAACAGCGAAAATTTCCCCATGCGAGACACGCAATAAGTCAACGAGGCATAGCGCGACGGGGCCACCCAAGAACTGGACAGGGCATCTGCCACCGCGAACGGCATTGGCCCATGTCTTATTTCGAAACGCAAACTCTTTTTGCTTTCCCTCCCTTTGCTCGGAGTGACATTCTTTCCCTCCCCTTGCCGACCCATTGCGAAATACGAGGAAGCCGTCCGATTGGGCGACTTCCTCATACTGGGAATATGCATCGAGAGGACGTGGGCGCGTGGGCAGAAGATGCTCGCGCGCCCTTGAAATAGAGGCCGCTACACCATGCGCGCTACGGCGTAGCCAGCATGGGTCGCGTCGGGAATTTCCGCGACCTTCTTGCAGTCGCCCGCCATGTACACGGCCATGTCGCTGATTTCCTCGAGCTTCTCGGCGAATCCAGGACGATTGAGGAAGCCGGCGGAAATAACCACGTTGTCGCAAGGAAGCTCGACGGTTTCGCCGTACTGGTCAATCGCGATGGCCGAGGTGTCGGTCACGCTATCGAGACGATAGCCCGTCATGAGCTTCACGCCATGCTGCTGGAGGCGAATGGTGTATTCGATGTCCATCTGGCAACCGGCAGGGTTCAGGAACTTCGTGCCACGCTTCACGATGGTCACATCCATGCCCTTTTCGGCCAAATCGAGCGCAATTTCGGCCGTGGTGGTAGCGCCGCCCACCACAACGGCAGTTTTGCCTTCAACCTTCTTCGAGCCGTAGAGGAAATCGATGCCCTCGGTCACGATGGGCTTATCGATACCCGGCACATGAAGCTTACGCGGCTCGCCACCAATGGCCACGATGCAAGCGTCGAAGCCACCCGCCGCGATGTCTTCAGGCGTGACTTCCTGCTTGCGAACCTCGATGTTGTGCTTCTTGAGCTGCGTGCGATGATACTCGATGAAGCGGTTGATGTCCGACTTGTACCACGCGGCGCCGGCTTCGATCATCGTGCCGCCAATCTCGCGCTTCTCGAACACGACCACGTTGTGGCCGCGCTTCTTCAGCGTGAGCGCAGCCTCGCAACCCGCAGGGCCCGCACCCACGACGGCAACGTTTTTCGGCGTTTCGGCCTTGGGGTAGAGCTCCTCGTAATAATGGAACAGCGTAGGATTGGTCGCGCACGAAATGGGATGATGCCCCAGAATGCCGCGGTCGGTGCAGCCGATTTGGCAACGGATGCAGGGGCGAATATCTTCCTCGTGGCCGGTGCGAGCCTTTTCGACCCACGCCTGGTCGGCCAGGCACTGGCGCGCGGTGCCCACGAAGTCGACCTTGCCGTCGGCGAGAATCTTCTCGGCGGCCTCGGGCGACTGAATGGCGCCCGTCACCATAACGGGAATATGCACCTGCTCCTTCACCTTGGCGGCCATGTCGGCGCAATACGACCACGGGTAGAAGCTCGTGGAGAAGTTCGCCGTCACATGCGTCGCAGTGACCAGGTTCAAAAGCGCAACGCCCTCGCGCTCGAGCACCTTGCAGGTGTCGATGCACTCGTCCAAGCGAATGCCGTCGGGCTCGCAGTCGTCCATGTCGAGCTTCACGCTCACAGGGAAATCGGGGCCGACATAGCGCTTGATGGCGCGAATGGTTTCAACCAAGAAACGCTGGCGATTGAACAGCGAGCCGCCATAGATATCGTTTCGCTGGTTGTCGTGCGGCGAGAGGAAATTGCACGGCAGGCAACCGCACGCGCCGTGGACTTCCACCAAATCGAAGCCGGCCTGCTTCACGCGCAGTGCAGCTTTGCCATATTGATCTTCAATCTGGTAAATCTCATCAATGGTCAAAGGACGCGGAATCGCCGCGCCGGCGTTGATCATGATTTCAGGCAGCACCGCCGAAGGCGCAACGGCGTCGTCGCCGCCAGCGAAGCCCATGTCGCGGCCGGGATGCGCGAGCTGCATGCCGGCGATGGCGCCATGATCATGCATGGCCTCGGCGAGCATGGAAAGCCCGGGGATGTAGGTGTCGTCATAGGCGGCAAGGCCCATGTGATAGCCTTCCATAATAAGGCAGTTGTCCAAAAACACGATGCCCGGGCCGCCCTCGGCAGCTTCAGCCGCGTGCTTCAGGTTGCGGTCAGACAAATCGCAGGTCTTGCCAATATTGAGATACGTGCCCATGGAGTTGCGAATCACGCGATTCTTCACCGTGAGCTTGCCAACCTTGCCCTTGGAAAACAGGTTAGGATACTTAGGATGCTGCATTCGAACCCCCTTGTTCGTTGCAATTCTAGAAATCAGTCTTCAGTAGGAGATTCCCGCCGCGCGCAACGCGCTTAAGCGGCAGGTTTGGAAGGATCGAAGCCCAAAACTTTCGCGCCAAGAATCTGAACAGGCTTCAGGAAAATAAGCACGAACACGATGGCATATGCCACGATGATGGGCATTGCCATAGTGATGTCGGCAACAGCGCCGCCGAGGCCCTTCGTGCCCAAATCGGCAATAAGGAAGTTGCCAATGGTAATGCACACGCCCATGCAAAGGCCGAGCATCACCGAACAGCAGATATGCATGCCGATTCCACCGGGCTTCACCTTCAAGGCACCCGCGAGCTTCATGCCCCAATCCATCGCGGGAACGAGCGTGCCGGCAGTAAAGCCCACGCAGAAGCTCGAGATAATGGTGCCAATAACCACTTCGGGCGTCACGAACGGCACGCCAATCATGGCCTGCAGCGTGAAATCGAAGCAGATGGTGATAAGAACGCCCAAAACAATGTTCATACCGATGTTCACGAACATGGCGAACCCTTGTGGACCCTTCATGAAATTCCCCTTTCGAACTGCGCGAATGCCCCAATCATCCGCGCGAAGAAAGAAGGCGCGCCCCAACGAGAAACGCGCCTTCGAAATACTCGGACTTACTCGATTTCGCCCTGCATGCCGCCCGTCACAGCGCCAGCGCAGCCGCCGTCGACGGCGATGTTGGTCGCGGTAATCTGGCGAGATTCGTCAGAAGCCAGGAACAGGTAGGTGTAGGCGATGTCCATGGGGTCGATGGCGCGCTGCGTGGTTTGCGCGGCGATGAGGCCCGTCGCCATTTCCTTCGGGATGTTGGCCATAGCCTCGGTCCACACCAGGCCCGGGGTCACAGAGTTGCAGCGAATGCCGAAGGGGCCGCCTTCAGCAGCGAGCTGGCGAGCCATGGCGATGCAGGCGCCCTTAGCGGCAGCGTGGCACGCCTGGGGCGAGTTGGAACCCTGCAGGCCGCAGGTGGAAGCGGTGATGATGATGGAAGCGCCGCCCTCGGCCTTCTGCAGGTACGGCCATGCGCAGTTGCACACGTTGTAGACCAGGTTGAGCTCGTTTTCGATGCCATAGTTCCAAATCTCGGGAGTCATCTCGCCGAAGGGAGCCATGCCAGGGTGCGACGCGTTGTTGATGACGACGTCGATGCCGCCCATGCGCTCGGCGCACTCGGCGACCCACTTCTTCACGGCCTCGTAATCGGACAGGTCGCAATCGTCGCCGTAAGCCTGATAGCCTTTAGCGCGAAGCTCTTCGGCATACGCCGCGGCAACGCCCTTGGAACGACCAGAGCCGCACACGATGGCGCCCTGAGCGCACAGCAGCTCCTGCGTCACATGGCCCACGCCCTTCGTGGTGCCCGTGAGCAAGATTTTCTTGCCCTTCAAACGCTGGCCGAGCGACTCTTCGGGAGAGATCCACTTGCCGAATTCGGGAGCACCGGAAATCTTCGGAGCCTTAACCTCTTGTGCCATGAGTTTCCCCTTTCATTGGCCCGCGCGCCCCACGCGCACGGGAAGCCATATTCTCAGGCGCATATACGCGCCATGAGGTCCTCGTGAGAGTTGATGAAGTGCCGCGGTCGCACGGCATGCGCGGCGCGGCGGACAATTACATGTTTGCGATCGCGTGGCGCGCGGCGATGCGGCCCGAAGTGTGGGCGAAGCCATTCGCGCAGCCGGGAATTTCCATGTTGTAGGAGTCGCCATACAGGCCCGTGGCGTCCAGGCCAACCGCGTACAAGCCCGGAATCGCGTCGCCGTCAGAGGTGATAACCTGCATATCGCCATTGACCTTAATGCCACCAGCAGATCCCATGGTGCCCGTGGCCAGCGGAATGCCATAGAACGGCGGCTCGGCCAGCGCACGCAGGTACTGCGGCTTCTTGAAGTACGCCTCGTCGACGCCCTTCTCGCACGCCTCGTTGTAGGCGGTCATGGTTTCGACGAACTCATCGGTGGGCACGCCCATCTGCTCAGCGAGATCTTCGAAGGTATCGGCTTTCTTCACGAGGCCCGACTCCAAATGCGCCTCAAGCTCGGGCAGAAGGCCCGTCATGGGCTTGTGATACACCACGAACTCACCGATGGCAATTTCGGAGCCCTCGCTCACCAGGCGATCGACATCGGCCTGGGAAAGAATGGACCACACAATGCCGCCGGGCTGCTTGCCGTAATACGTTCCGATGTCGCCAAGGTTCTCGGCAACCGACTCGGCCGCGAAACGATGGCCGGTTTTATTGATCCACACACCGGGGTTCACGCCCGCGCCGCCGACCTGGGAGTCCATGGTCATATCGCGACCGCCTGCAGCGAGCAGGGGGCACGTGGTAATGGTATTGGGGTCGGCGCCCGCGGAAAGCGCGAGGTCAAGGCCGTCGCCCACGTTCTGCAGCGGGGTGAGCACATTCATGTTGTACGCCGCCGGCGCGAACCAGCTGTACTTGAAAATGCGATCGGGGTTCGAGCCCATGCCGCCGGTCGCCAGAATCACTGCCCTGCCGCCAATGCGAAGCGGTTCGCCATCCGACTCGGCAACAACGCCCACGACGCGGCCGTCTTCGATGATGAGTTCTTTGGCCGGAGTCTCGGTGAAGATGTCCACCTCGAGCTTCTGAATGGCATCGAGCAGAACTTCCTGGCAATGCGCGCCCAGACCCTCGGGCAAGTGGAACGTCCAAACCTCATTGGGGTCATCTTCCGCCGCGATATCGCAAGTCTTATACACAACGCCCAGCTCACGGTAGATGTCGATAGTCTCGGCGGAGTTCTCCACAAACGCGCGGGCAACTTCGTAGTTCGCGCGCTGGTGGCTGTAACCCATGATTTTGTCGAGACCCTCTTGCTTGGTGGGGAAATGGTATTTGTTCAAGCGAGGCGTGCCCAATTCCTTCTGCACGCTCGATTCGAATGCGGCCGTGCCCTCGGCGAACATCGAGAGGCCGCCGGTTTCGGGCATCTTCTCGATGACGACGACATTTTTGCCCGCGCGAGCGGCAATAAGCGCTGCCGATTTGCCCGACGCGCCGCCGCCGACGACGACGAGATCGTATTCAACGTCGAATTCTGCCATTGTTTCCTCCTTGGTATGCCTAAATCGCGCCGCTCAGGGGCGCAGCCCACGCAGCTGTGCCCATCGCAGCCACGATTACTTCAGAGCTTGAATAAATGCAGGGAGAATCTTTTGAGCATCGCCAACGATGCCGTAGGTGCACTCGCGGAAAATCGAAGCCTCGGGGTCGTTGTTCACGGCCGCGATGACCTTCGACGCGCGCACGCCCGTCATGTGCTGGGGTGCACCCGAAGAGCCAAAGCTCAAATACAAGCGAGGCGAAATCTTCTGGGTGGAAGTGCCCACGACGCGATTGTGTTCGAACCAGTGATAGTTGTCGCACAAAGGAAGCGTGCAGGCGATTTCAGCACCCATAATGCCCGCGAGCTCTTCGACCATCGCGAGGTTTTCCTTCGCGCCAATGCCCAGGCCTACGCCAACCACGCGCTCTGCTTGCTGCAGGCCCGCGCCGCCTTCGCCTTCGGCGTTGGTGGAAAGCACCTTCATGCGAGCATCCTCGTCGAATGCGCCTTCAGATACGACGACCGGCTCGGAGGCTTCCGCCTCATCAACGCCATCGGCGATCGTGCACACCACGCTGCCAGGCGCCGCAAGCACGTCAACCGCTTCGCTGTCGGCAACCAAGCGCTCGACAGTTGCCGCGTCGCCATCAACTTTCACGGCGATGACTTTGCCCGTAACGGCCGCTCCCAAAGCGACCGCGACAGGCCCGAGCAGTGCGCGAGACGTCGCCGAATCGGATGCTACGACCGCGACGGGTTTTTCCTGCCCGGCACGCTTGGCAATAGTGCCCGCCATAGCCTCGGGAAGAGCCTTGTCGGCATCGTACCAGGTCACGCTTTCAACACCGAAGCCCGCAACACGGCCCGCAAGCTCCGAGGAGCCGAAAACGAGCGCTTTTGCGGAAGCGCCCGAGCGCAGCGCCACGCCCGCCACTGCCGCGGCTGACATTTCGTCGGTGATAATTGCCCATACGCTGCTCATTTACAGCACCCCCTCTGCCTTCAAGGCCGCCACGAGCTGCTCGACGGCCGCTTCGGGGTTTGCCCCATCGAAAATACGCGCGGGAGCGCTTTCGGGAGCATGCGTGCCCTGTGAATCCATATGCGCAAAGCCCTCTGTGCTACCAGCGATTTTCTCAACCGGAAGCTTGCGAGCCGCAAGCACCGCGCGCATGCCGGGCTTGCTTTCCTCTTCGCGGCGAGCCGCAACAGCGATAACCGCAGGAGAAGCAACCTGCACGTCCTGCGTGCCCGCGCCGAAACGGCGGGTCACGACCAGCGCGTCGTCTTCGCGGCGGGCACCGTCAGCAGCAAGAACGCACGGCCACCCGAGCATGCTCGCAAGCAAGCTCGGCACCATCGGCTCCCAAGCGCTATCGCCGATAACAACCGCGTCCACGCCTTCCTGCGCACGAACCGCGGCGGCCAAGGCGCCCGCAAGCTCGACAGGTTGCGCCAGCGCGTCGACGCCCTCGATGGCGATGGTGCGCTTTGCGCCGCGAGCGGCCGCGAAAGCGGTATCGCCGCTGGCCATCGTCATGCCCACGACTTCACCTTCACCAGCAATGTCGAGCGCGGCTTTCACAACTTCGTGATCGTCGTCGCCGGCGACAGGCTTGTTGGCGGTCCACTTCACGTTACCGTCGACGCCGACCCTCTCGTCATGCGGGTCCATCGCCCATTTGAAAATTGCAATCGTTGTCATGTGTCTTCAACCGTTTTTCTACTCGGCGTCCACGTCGCAAACGTCTTTCCAATCGGCACCCATGTCCAAAGCAACCTGGATAGCCGCGCCATTTGCATCGGGGAATTCATTCACGGCAATCTCAAGGCCGTGGGTTTCGGGGCAGGGAGCGAAAATCATCTCGTGGAACTTGCCATGCCAGAATTCGGTAACCGGCTTGAGCCCCTTTGCGGCAAACGCGGCGCGAGCTTCTTCGAAATCGTCAACGCGCACGGCAATGCCGCTCACGCCCTCGCCCTCGGTCTGCAGGCGCTGGTAGGCGCCAATGGCGTCGTGGTCGTGCATGGGAGCCATAACCTCAATGCCGCCGCTCTTGGGCAGGGCAACGCGCAGGCCCATGTGCTCATCGTCATACGGCCCATAGAAGGTCACGCCCAAAAGGGCATGCAGGTCGGCGACGGCCTTATCGGCGTCTGCCGCGCGCAGGGCAATACGGTTCAGTTGAGCTTTCATAACGAATCCCCTTTCGTTTGACGTGCGCGCCGCGTTATGGAACGCCAATGCTGCAAACTCGCCCTTGAGCAGCATGGCTGGCAACGAAATCGACGCGCTTTGACACCGCTATTGTTGCTGGGTTGGCGCGTTCTGTGGGGATAATGAGGAGTAGCCATTGGCTCGTAAAAATAAGCATTTCGAACCCGGCGAATATACGACCGACACCTTGAAAGAATAAAAAATGGATCCCGCAAAGAACGGAATCCATAAGGTTCGTTTATGGGATTAAAGCATCACTGAGCAGAATCTACTGCCCGGGAAATACCACGTAAGATCGCATGAGCACAGGTACCGCGCGCGTCAGGCCAACTATCCTACAAGCCGCGTTTTGCCGAAAGCACTGCCGCCTGCACGCGATTGTTCACATGAAGCTTTTGGATAATGCTGCCGATGCATTTCTTCACCGTTGGCTCGCTCAAAAAGAGCCGTGCGCTAATTTCCGCATTCGAAAGCCCCTCTTCAAGTGCCGCAAGCACCGTGCGCTCACGCTCATCGAGGGAATCGAAGCGCTCACTTGCCACGGAATCGGCCGCCTTTCCGGCCATATCGTTCATAAGGGCGCCCTGAAGAACCGTGCCGAGCGACCCAGAAAAAGCGATATCGCCGCAGGCCAAGGCCCAAAACAGCGACCGAAGCCTATCGGCCGTCATTTCATCGCGCGACCCAAAGCCGCTCGCGCCAGCGCGCAGAGCGTCGAGCACGAAACCGCTCTCGCCCATCGACGCCACGACCATAATGCGAATGTTGGGATCATCGGCAAGAATGCCGCGAATCGTATCGGCGCTGCCGGAGCCGTGAAATGTTGCGCCCATCATAACGACAGCTGGCTTTTTCTCGCGGCATTGCGCGCGCACGCCTTCGAGCGTCGTCGCTTTGCCTACCAGGTCGAATTCATCCCATTCATGCACGAGCGCGGCGATGCCTTCGACAAAAATGCTATCGTCATCGGCGACAACGGCCCTCAGCGGCTCGGCTCCGACGTTCGGATCGCCGCGCAACGCCATATGAATATCGTAGAGTTCCTTCGACGAGGCATCCAAATAATCGTTCCCCTTTGCGCCATCGTTTTTGAAATCAGCCACAACGCACCGCCCTTTGTCCCCTATGAGCTCTTTTGGCATCGTACTATTTAATTATACGTCCTGTTCCAATGCCAGTTTTTACTCGTTTGGATATTAGATTTTATCCAACTGGTCCCCGCCAAGCGCACCTGTTAAACGCTACGAGCATTCGGCAGGTGCCCACAACGCAAGGAGACCGCCCCGCAGGACGGACTCCTTCGATTCGTGGTTCTGTTAGAGCGAGCGCTTGGTGCTTTGCGCTTTAGAGCTTGTGAACGTCGCTGGCCTGCAGCTTGCCGTTCTGACCCGTGGTAACCTCGAAAGACACGCGCTGGCCTTCGTCGAGGGTCTTATAACCGTCCATCTTGATCTCTGAGAAGTGAACGAAGAGATCTTCGCCATCGGCCTGGGAGATAAATCCGTAGCCCTTCTCGGGGTTGAACCATTTGACAGTTCCTTCAGCCATTTTCGGCCTCTTTCTCTCCCCGTATTACCGGGGAAGCAATCTGCCCAGATCGCTCTGGGTCCACCAAAACCTGCCCCACCGTTGACGATGGAACAAAACGCTTCCATCGTCCACGACGGCACGGGTGCCATTCGGTCTTACTTCGGCGATTGCTATTATTTTAGTGAGAATGCGCGCCATTTCTTTATGAATTTTGAAAACTTGCAATTCGCGAGCGAACTGTTTACGTGCGGTTAAAAAAACCTGTGCCAAGCGCGAGATGCAGGCCATTATTCAGGCGTTTTCAGCTTGAGTTGGTAGCGTATGCGCCATAGGGAAAGCGAACCAGATGGGAGACATCATGGACAAGCGCATCATCGGAACCGCAAGCGTTACGGCCGCACTCGCATTCTCACTCCTCGGCTGCTCGGACCAGCAGGCGTCCACGCAGCCCGCGAACGCAAGCGACGCATCATCGACCGACTCGCAAACGAGCAAATCGACAAAAACCGCCACGCAGGCGCTCGACCTGTCGTCGCAAAGGCTTACCGACGTCGACATCTCTACACAGAGCAGCTGCGCCGACGACACCGACGGCGGCCATGCCATCGCAATCGATGGAGAAAACGCGCAGTACTCGAACGTCTCTGTCGCAAAAACGGGCGACTCCAGCGGCGACGAAGCCGATTTCTATGGCGAAAACGCCGCGATTTTCACCACGAACGGGGGCACGCTCGACCTTTCCGACGCAATCGTGACCACCGACGGCCCCCATGCCAATGGCGTGTTCTCGTACGGCGAGGGCACCACCGTCAATGTGTCGCATTCCATCATTCGAACCTCGGGCAATTGCTCGGGCGGCCTTATGACCACTGGCGGCGGCACCATGAACGCGACCGACGTTACCGCCGAAACCCAAGGCAATTCATCCGCAGCCATTCGTTCCGACCGCGGCGGCGGAGATGTGAACGTGACCGGCGGGTACTTCACCACCGCGGGCACAGGCTCGCCCGTCATTTACTCCACGGCCGACATCTCGGTCGCAAACGCGTACCTTGAATCGAGCGCATCGCAGGGAGTCGTGGTCGAGGGCAAGAATTCCGTGGCGCTCACCGACTGTCAGCTCATCGCGTCGAATACCGCAAAGAACAGCGATAAGTCCGATTACTACCAAGCGGTCATGATTTACCAATCCATGTCGGGCGATGCCGATTCGGGCATCTCATCATTCTCGATGGACGGGGGTTCGCTCGAAAACGAGAATGGCGACATCTTCTTCGTAAACAACACCTCGTGCGAAATCGACCTCACCGAAGCTTCAATCGTCAACAACGACGCATCGGGCGTATTCCTGCGCGCGGCGGCGGCTGGATGGGGCACATCGGGCAGCAATGGCGGCAAGGTTGCCCTTAACGCTTCTGGCCAGGAAATTGACGGCGATATGCTCGTCGATGACGTTTCGGCGCTCAACCTGTATCTGCATGACGGCTCAACATTCACCGGCACCATCAATCCCGACAGCCAACAGGGCGATGTGTATGTCGAGCTTGACGCGAACGATCGCGTCGGAAATGTTGGTGTAAGCGCGGCGAATTGAGATGGCTTTGAAGGGAAGCGGCCCTCGCCTTAGAAT
>CAKUIK010000041.1 GCA_934661005.1 uncultured Slackia sp. | reverse complement strand
GGATGAGCCCCAGCCAATACAGGAAATCGCTAGGCCTGGCCGCCTAGCGTCTCCAGTAAATGGGGCGCACCCCCCGACGCCCCTGAACTAGACACACATTTTGTCCTATAAGCCGAACAAAAACCAGCATGAACGCAGACGGTGTCATGGGGACCTGAACAGAGCGCAAAAAAAGCGCCGCTCTTTCGAACGACGCTTTCCGTACACAACCGATGCTAGGCTATTGGCCCAAATCGGGATGAAGCAGCGAAGGAGCCGCGCCCAGAAGCAAACGAGTGTAATCGTCCTTCGGGTTGTTGAACACCTCGGCGGCAGTGCCGCGCTCAACTGCTTTACCCTTATTCATAACGATGATGTTATCGGAAATATAACGCACCGTTTGAATATCGTGGCTGATGAACACCATCGAAAGGCCGAGCTCCTTTTTCAGGTCGGTGAGCAGATTCAAAATCTGCGCGCGAACAGAAACGTCAAGAGCCGACGTGGGCTCGTCTGCAATGATGGCGTCGGGCTTCAACGACAGCGCGCGAGCAATAGCAACGCGCTGGCGCTGGCCGCCAGACATCTGGCCGGGCAGAGCTTCAAGAACAGAGCTCGGCAAGCCGACCATCTCGATAAGGTCTTTGATGCGCTTCTCGCGTTCGGCCTTCGTGCCCACATTGTGGACGATCATAGGATCGAGCAGCTGGTCATGAACGGTCATGCGAGCGTTCAGCGCAGTCGCAGGATCTTGGAAAACGACCGAGATAACACGACCGATGGTTTTGCGCATATCGGCGGTACGCTTCGTGACATCGACACCTTTGAAGTACACCTTGCCCGACGTAGGAGCCTGCAGACCGCACATAACATTGGCCGTAGTGGACTTGCCGCAACCAGACTCACCGACAATGCCAATGGTCTCACCCGGCATGAGCTTAATGGTAAGCCCGTCAACAGCGGTAACCTTATTGGGATGCAGAATAGACCCCGTGCGCGTATTGAACACGACGCGAATATCATCAAGGAAGATGATCGGCGTCTGCTCTTTCGCATTCGCGGTTTCAGTCATTACTGCTCACCTCCGTACGGCGTAAGTCCAAGGCGCTTCATTTCCTCATCAGGCAGCTCGGCGTACCAATGGTTCGACGTGCCGTCGTGCTTGAGAATCGGGCGAACGTCCGAATGCAGGTCGGGATGGCTCGAGCGGGGCGCGAAGCGATCGCCCTTCGGGAAATCCTTCGGAGAAGGAACGGAACCGGGAACCTGATGCAGGCGGCCCGAACCGGCCTCAATCGAAAGCACGGAGCCCAAAAGGCCGCGGGTGTACTCGTGAATCGGGTTGGTAAGAATGTCGTTCACCGAACCCTGCTCAACAACCTGACCCGCATACATAACGGTAATGGAGTTCGCGACCTGGGCAACGAGTGCCAGGTCGTGGCTCACGAACACCATCGCGAACCCGAGTTCTTTCTGCAGGCGCTTCAACAGGTCAACAACCTGCTTCTGCACGGTAACGTCAAGCGCGGTTGTAGGCTCATCGGCGATAACGACCTTCGGGTCGCGCGTCAAAGCCATGGCGATAAGCACGCGCTGGCGCTGGCCACCAGAAAGCTCGTGCGGATACGAATCGAGCGTACGCTTCGGATCCAAACCTACGAGCTCGAGCAGCTCCTCGGCAGAACGAGTGCCGCCACGCTTGGTAAGCTGCTTCATCTGGGCCTTGATAAGCATCGAGGGGTTCAGTGAAGAAAGCGCGTCCTGATAAATCATCGCGATCTCGCGGCCGCGAAGCTGGTTCTTCTCTTTCTCGGACATTTCGAGAAGGTTCTTGCCCTGATACAGAATCTCGCCAGAAACTTCAGCCTTGGGATCGAGCAGGCCCATGATAGTGAGCGAGGTAATCGACTTGCCGCAGCCCGATTCGCCGACCAGACCCATAGTCTGATGGGGACGAACCTTGAAGCTCACGTTATCGACAACGTTCACATCGCCATGGCGCGGGAACTTGATGCACAAATCTTTCACTTCAAGAATGGGCTCTGCAGTGATGTTCGACGCGGCACGGTCGGTGCGCTGATTCTCAACAATCTTAAGCTGGGCCAAACGCTCTTCCAAAGAAGCGGCCTGAGCCTGATACGCGAGCACGGGGTTGGCAACCAGGCGGTCGGCCTCGCGGTCGCTGTTCAGGTCGGAGTCGCTCGCCTTAATGGCGGCCTTAGGAGCAGCGGCCATGGCGTCGGTCATGCCCTCGGAAAGAATGTTCAGGCACAGAACCGTAACCATGATCGCCAAGCCCGGGAACAGCGCCTGCCACCAACGGCCAGCAAGAACGCCAGCACGAGCATCGGCGAGGATGTTACCCCACGTAGGCGTAGGCTCAGGAATGCCAGCAGAGATGAACGAAAGCGAAGCCTCGAAAACGATCGCGTCTGCGACAAGCACGATGGTGAAGACCAAAACCGGCGCGATGCAGTTGCGCACAACGTGCTTCCACAGAATCCACGGAGCGCGGGCGCCCGAAACGACGACAGCGCGCACGTAGTCTTTACCGTACTCGCTCACGATGTTCGCGCGAACGATACGAGCGATCTGGGGAATGTACAAAAAACCGATAGCGAAAATCAGCGACGGCAGATTATTGCCAAACACGATGACGAACGTCGCGGCCAAAGCGATACCCGGGAACGACATGATAATGTCGAGAATGCGCATGATGACCTCAGAGATCCACTTGCGCGAAACCGCAGCAAGGGAGCCAATGATCGAGCCGCACACAAGAGCGAAGGCGGTGGCGCCAAGACCAATGGTGAGCGAGTAGCGCGCACCATACATCATGCGGGAAAGGACGTCGCGGCCCTTGTCGTCGGTGCCGAAAAGGAACTCGGCATCGGGAGCCTGACGAGCGGTATAAATCGCCAGAGGATCATGCGGAGCGATAAAGTTCGCGAGGCACGCCACGAGCACAACGGCAACAAGCACCACAAGAGAGATGCGAGCGCCAATGGACATGGCCTTCCAGCGGCGGAAGTGCACCTTGCCGGCGCCATCTTCCATTTTCTTAGTAAGATTTCCTCGAAGTTGAGCTGCCATGCTACACCGTCCTGATTCGCGGATCGATCAGGATATAGAGCATATCCACCACGATATTGATGATGATGAACGTCACGGCAACAACCAACACGACGCCCTGAACGAGCATGGTGTAGTTGGACTGAATGCCAGACAGAATGGCCATGCCCATGCCGGGCAGGTTGAAAATAACCTCGATAACGACCGCGCCGCCGATGAGGTAGCCAATGCGAAGGCCAAGAACGGTAACGGGCGTAATGAGCGCGTTGCGCAACACGTTGCGGCCAATGACGATACCCTTCGGGATACCGGCGCCAAGAGCGGTGCGCACGTAATCTTTATCGAGCTCTTCGACCATGGAGGTACGAATAACACGAGTGAGCTGGCCAGTGACGGGAATAGCCAGTGCGATAGCAGGCATCGCCATGCGGGCGAGCCAGCCAGCTGGGTCTTGTGCAAAGCTGGGCAGCGCGCCAGACGCGGGCAGCACATGCAGCATAGACGAGAACAGCAAAATCATGAGAACCGCCAGCCAGAAGGAAGGCGTGGCGATAGCCGCAATTGAGAACACGCGGATGAGTTGGTCGGGCCATTTATCGCGATACACAGCCGACACGATGCCAAGAATAGTCGCGAAAATCACGGCGATAATCAAGCCCATGAACGTAAGCTGCAGCGTAACCGGCAGAGCCTGGGCCACGCGATCGGTGACCGATGCGTTGTTCGCACCGTAGGTACCAAGGTCGCCCTGAACAAGGCCGACCATGAAGTTGCCATACTGCACAAGCACGGGGTCGTTCAAGCCGTGCTCTTCGCGATACTGTATGACCTGAGCTTCTGACGCATTTTCGCCAAGGACCGAATACGCCTGGTCGATAGGCGAAAGCGACATGAGGAAAAACACGAGGATAGTGACGCCGATGATCATGATTGGCAGAGCGACCAAGCGTCGTCCAATCAATCTGAGGAGGTTGCTCACCGTGTTCCCCCCTTTCGCAAATCTTGCGGGCCTCGCCCGCTTCCCTAAAAAACTAGCCTGCGCTTCCCCGTCAAAGGCAAGAGAACAGACTTACTAATTATACAGAAAAGGCCGTTCGCCGATGAATCAGAACCGCTCTTTTCTTGGGAAGAGTTCGCTTACAAAGCCCCTCCCCCCGCAGACGGCTTATATTCAGCGGCAAACGGCAATTTTTAAACAAGAACCGATGCATCATCTGGAATCTTATTCAAATTTTCGCCACGGAAACCGTGTACCAACGACGCGGCAACAAAAAAAGGAACGCGCCGAAGCGCGTTCCTTAAGACATCTAAGAGTTTCTGTGCGCTAGTTAGCGGCAGCAGAAGCGTCGATGAAGACCAGGCCGGTGGTCGCGATGGGCTTGAAGCCTGCGATCTTGTCCGACCAGTAGCCAGTTGCAACCTCGCGGTGGAACAGCGGGTACAGCGGGCAGTACTCGGCAATGATGTCGAAGCACTGGTTCCACAGTTCCTGCTGAGCCTTCTCGTCGGCCTCTTCGCGAGCTTCCTGCATAAGCTCCTGGAGCTCTTTCCACTTGCCGTCGGCGGCCTTTGCCCAGCAAGAGCGACCACGGGTCCAGGTGTTGTCGCCGTACCACCAGCTCATGAGCAGGTCGGGGTCGTTGCCGAAGCAGGTCGGGTCGCCAGGGGTGAGCATGACGTCGTAGTCAAGCACGGAATCGGACTCGGCGAGGGCAGACCAGTTGATCTTCTCTTCCTGAATCTCGCACTTGATGCCAGCAGCATCAAGGTCGTTCTTGATCTGAGCAGCCAGGCCCTTGACCCAGTTGTTGTTGGTGAGCAGCTTGAAGGAGAGGTCGGTCACGCCAGCTTCTTCGAGGAGCTTCTTGGCCTTCTCGGTGTCGTAGGTGAACACCGTCTTGGCCTCATGGTAGTTCTTGTGGTCCTTGGGCAAGAAGCCGGTAACCTTGCTGGCATGACCGGCCATCTGGTTGCTGATGAGCTTATCAACGTCGATGGCATAGAAGAATGCCTGGCGAACGCGGTAATCATCGAAGGGAGCCTTCAACGTGTTGAACATAAGGAACGGCTGGTTGAAGCCCTGAACGTACTCAACGGTAGCACCGGCAGCGGAAAGCTGATCGGCGTTAGCATCGGGAACGTTCTCCATAACCTGAACCGTTGCCTCCTGCAGCGAGGTGGTACGGGCGGTCTCGTCGAGCTGGATGAACCACTGCATCTTCTCGGCGGTAGCCTTGTGCTCGCCGTTGTAGTTGGCGTTAGGCAAGAAGTCGATCTCGCCGCCATCGTCGCCGTTGATGGTGTCGTACATCCACGGGCCAGAACCGATGGGCTTGGTCTTCAGATCGTCCTCGGAGAGGCTCTTCGGGAAGACCTTAACGACGGAAAGACGACCCTCGAGCAGGCTCTCGAAGGGATACTTCAAGGTGAAGGTAACGGTGGTGTCGTCCTTCTCGGCAACGCTGTCGATGAAGGAAAGGAACGCACCGTAAGTGGCATCGGCCATGTTCAGCTCGAACGCGTTCACCACGTCGGCGGCAGTAACGGCAGTGCCATCGGAGAACTTAGCGCCATCGCGAAGGGCGACTTCGTACTCAGTGTCGGAAACCTTGACGGGCTTGTCAGCGGCAAGCGCGTTGTAGGTCTTGTAGGTGTGCAGGTCGAGGTCGTACAGGCCCTCGAAAACATGCCAGGTAGCAGCAAGCATAAGAGCGGAGCTGTTGCCAATGGGGTTCACGTTGGTGGACGTGTAAGAGCAAGCGCCGGTCAGCGTGCCGCCCTCAGCCGCGGTTGCGGTGGAGCCAGTAGCACCCTCGGTGCCGGCGTCGTTGCCGCCGCCGCAGCCAGCAAGACCCAAGCCAACGGTGGCAGCAGCCACGGCAGAGCCCGCAACGAACGTGCGGCGATCGAGGTTAAACGAGTTTTCCATGATCCTCCCTTTCGAAAAGGTACAGTCGATGCCCAACCTTCCAAGCAAAGCATCGAAGCGCCCACGGCTCACATTGAAGGCCGTGCAAGTAAGGCGCGGGCAAAATTCAAAGGCGGAACCCTGCCCGAGCCCAGCACGGATGCATCACTCCCCCATGAGCGACGCCCCCTCTTACGCGAAGCCAGCGAGTAGAATACCCTACTTTCGAAGCGTTTCATGTCTGGGTAAATGACTTGTAATTTTTAGTGGCCTTTTCGACGGTGAACGGCATTTTACGAGGTTTGAGCGGCACAAAAAAAAGGCCGGCCTTACGGCCAGCCTTTTAAATCAAGCAATGCAGAACTCGCTAGCTCGAACGTCTAAGGGACGATACGCTAGAAGAGTTTACGCGTTGAAGAGCTCGATGGTGTCACCGTCTTTCAGGGTAACCATGGCCTTCTTCCAGGTGCGGGTGCGACCCGGCTGCATACGAACGCGCTTCGGCTTCGACTTGACGTTCAGGGTGTTCACCTTCGTCACGGTCACATTGAAGATGGCTTCGATGGCCTGGCGAATCTCAACCTTGTTGGAGTCTTTAGCGACCTCAAAGGTGTAGGTGTTCTTGTTCATCATGTCGTAGCTGTGCTCGGTAATAACCGGGCGAATGATGACCTCGCGGGGATCCTTCATTATGCAAGCACCTCCTCGAGGCGTTCCAGGGCGGCCACGGTCAGAACGAGCTGCTTGTTGTCGACGAGCTCGTAGGTGTTGGCGGCCGAGACGGGAATAATGTTGACGTTCTCGAGGTTGCGGAACGAAAGGAAGGTGTTCACATCGTCGTCAGCGATAACAACGGTGGCACGAACCTTGTCGAAGCCCAGGGCCTCCATGGAAGCCTTCGCATCTTTGGTGCGAGGAGCCTCGAAGGCGAACTGGTCAACCACGGTGAGCTGCTCGTCAGCCAGCTTGGCGGAAAGCGCAGAGCGCATAGCAAGCTTGACTTCCTTGCGGTTCACGCGGAACGCGTAAGAACGGGTGTGGGGGCCGAACACGGTGCCGCCGCCAACCCACTGAGGGGAGCGGATGGAACCCTGGCGGGCACGGCCGGTGCCCTTCTGACGCCACGGCTTCTTGCCGCCGCCGCGAACTTCGCCACGGGTCTTGGTGTTAGCAGTGCCCTGACGCAGGCCGGCGCGATAGGCACGCACGACCGTGTGCATCACGTGGATGTTCGGCTCGATGCCGAACACGGCGTCGTTGAGCTCGACGGATTTGACCGTCTTGCCCGCGACGTCTTTGATGTCAATAGTAGCCATTGTGGTGTTTCTCCTAATAAAGCGGGGCACTAGGCCATGCGGACGCGAACGATGCCGTTCTTGCCGCCCGGGACGGCGCCCTTCACGAGGATCAGGTTCTGCTCGGCGTCAACGCGAACAACCTCGAGGTTCTTCACGGTAACAGTGTCGCAGCCCATGTGACCCGGAAGGCGAACGCCCTTGAAGACGCGGGAAGGCGTGGCGCACTGGCCGATGGAGCCGGGAGCGCGGTGGAAGTGAGCACCGTGTCCGCCAGGGCCGCCAGCAAAGCCGTGGCGCTTGATAACGCCGGCGAAGCCTTTACCCTTGGAAGTGCCGGTAACGTCGACCTTCTTCACGTCGGCGAAAGCTGCAACGGTCTGCAGGTCGCCGGTCTTGTACTCGGAAGCGTTCTCGACGCGAACCTCGCGCAGGTAGCGAACAGGCTCGGTGCCGAGCTTGGCGAAATGGCCGCCCATGGGCTTGGTGATCTTCTTGGGCTTGATAGCGCCAAAACCAAGCTGAACAGCTTCGTAACCGTCGGTAGCGGCGGTCTTCACCTGGCAAACCTTGTTGGGCTCAGCCACGATGATGGTGACGGGCACAACCTGGTCGTCCTCGTTGAAGATCTGCGTCATGCCGATCTTTTTGCCGTAGATAGCGTTGATCATCTCATGCACTCCTTACAGCTTGATCTCGATGTCGACACCAGCCGGGAGGTCGAGGCGCATCAGCGAATCAACCGTGTTCGGGGTGGGCTCGAGAATGTCGATCAGGCGCTTGTGCGTGCGCATCTCAAACTGCTCGCGGGAGTCTTTGTCGACGTGCGGGCCTTTGACAACGCAGTACAGGTTGCGCTCGGTGGGCAGAGGGATAGGTCCGGAAACCTTGGCACCGGTCTTCTGGGCGGTGTCGACGATGAGCTTGGTGGACTGATCCACAATCTCATGGTCGTAGCCCTTCAGGCGGATGCGAATCTTCTGATTAGCCACTTTCATTTCCTCCATGAATTAAGCGGTTCGCCGATTAGGCGTTGCCGCCGGCCTTGCTGATAATATCCGCAGCCACGTTCTTGGGAACGGGCTCGTAGGAATCGAACTGCATGGTGTACGTCGCACGGCCCTGCGTACCAGAACGCAGGTCGGTGGCGTAGCCGAACATCATACCCAGAGGCACCTTCGCGGAGATGGCCACAGCGCCGCTGCGCTGCTCCTGGCCCTGAATCATGCCGCGGCGGCTCGGGATGTCGCCCATGACGAAGCCGGTGTACTCGTCGGGAGTTTCGACTTCGACAGCCATGACAGGCTCGAGGATGACCGGGTCAGACTTGCGCAGGGCGTCCTTGATGGCCATAGAGCCAGCAACCTTGAAGGCGGCTTCGGAGGAGTCGACTTCGTGGTAAGAACCGTCGATGAGCTCGACGCGAACGTCCTCGACCGGGTAGCCAGCCAGAACGCCAGCGTGCAGCGCTTCCTGGATGCCCTTGTCGATCGCGGGGATGTATTCCTTGGGAACAACGCCGCCGACGATCTTGTTCTCGAACAGATAGCCCTTGCCAGCTTCCTGCGGGTACATGTTGATGACCGCATGGCCGTACTGGCCGCGACCACCGGACTGACGCACGAACTTGCCTTCGGCGCCAAGCACTTCGTGGCCCGGACGCTCGCGGTAAGCAACCTGCGGCTTGCCAACGTTTGCCTCGACCTTGAACTCGCGAAGCAGACGGTCAACGATGATCTCGAGGTGCAGCTCGCCCATGCCAGCGATGATGGTCTGGCCGGTCTCGTGGTTGGTGGACACGCGGAAAGTCGGGTCCTCCTCAGCCAGCTTCTGCAGCGCGAGGCTCATCTTGTCCTGCTCAGCCTTGGTCTTAGGCTCGACAGCAATGTCGATAACAGGATCAGCGAACTCCATGGACTCAAGGATGATAGGAGCATCCTCGGAGCACAGGGTGTCGCCCGTGGTGGTGTTCTTCAGGCCAACGACGGCAACGATGTCGCCAGCGGCGCAAGCGTCGATGTCAACTCGCTGGTTGGAGTGCATCTGCAGCAGGCGGCCGATACGCTCGTTCTTGTCCTTGGTGGCGTTGACCACATAAGAGCCGGAATCGAGCTTGCCCGAGTACACACGCAGATAGGTGAGCTTGCCAACGAAGGGGTCGGTCATGATCTTGAAGGCCAGAGCCGAGAAGGGACCCTTGGGGTCGGCTTCGCGGGTGTCTTCCTCGCCAGTCTTGGGGTTGGTGCCCTTGATGGCGGGAACGTCGCCCGGGGCGGGCAGGTAATCGACAACAGCGTCGAGAAGCTCCTGAACGCCCTTGTTCTTGTAGGCGGAGCCCACGAACACAGGGTTGATCTTGCAGTCGATAACACCCTTGCGCAGAGCGGCCTTGAGCTCTTCAACGGAGAACTCTTCGTCCATGAGGACCTTCTCCATGAGTTCGTCGTCGCAGTCAGCAGCAGCGTCAACGAGCTCCTGGCGGTAGATGGCGGCATCGTCGGCGAACTCGGCCGGGATGGCGTCCATCGGCTCGGGGTAGGTCATGCCCTTGTCGTCGGCCTTGAAGTCCCATGCGGTCATGGTAACGAGGTCGATAACGCCCCAGAAGTTGTCCTCGGCGCCCATAGGCAGCTGAGCGGCAACGGCATTCGCGCCCAGGCGATCTTTCATCGTCTGGATCGCATGCAGGAAGTCGGCGCCAACGCGGTCATACTTGTTGATGAACGCGATGCGGGGAACGCCATAACGCTCGGCCTGACGCCAAACGGTCTCAGACTGAGGCTGAACGCCAGCGACGGCGTCGAAAACGGCAACGGTGCCGTCGAGAACACGAAGGGAACGCTCGACCTCAGCGGTGAAGTCAACGTGGCCCGGGGTGTCGATAATCTGGAAGCGATAGGTTTCGCCATCCTTCTTCCAGAAGCAGGTGGTAGCAGCAGCGGTAATGGTTACGCCGCGCTCCTGTTCCTGAACCATCCAGTCCATGGTGGCAGCGCCATCGTGGACCTCGCCGATCTTGTGCGTCTTGCCCGTGTAGTACAGGATACGCTCGGTCGTGGTGGTTTTTCCGGCATCGATGTGAGCCATGATGCCGAAGTTACGGGTGAGATTAAGGTCGTTTGCCTTTGCCATTGTCTCTCACGCCCTACCAACGATAGTGCGAGAACGCACGGTTGGATTCAGCCATCTTGTAGAGGTCTTCGCGCTTCTTGACAGACGCGCCAGTGTTCTCGGCGGCGTCCATGATTTCAGCCGCAAGACGCTGAGCCATGGTGTGCTCCTTGCGCTTGCGAGAGAAGTCGACGATCCAACGGATGGCGAGAGTGGTGGCACGACGGGGGTTGACTTCCATCGGCACCTGGTAGGTTGCGCCGCCAACGCGCTTGGGCTTAACCTCAAGGGTGGGGCGAACGTTGTCCATAGCCTTCTTGAAGACGCTGAGGGCGTCCTGCTGGGTCTTCTCGGCGACGATGTCGAACGCACCGTAGACGATACGCTCGGCGAGGGACTTCTTGCCGTCGAGAAGGACTTTGTTGATCAGCTGAGTGACCAAACGGTTGTTGTACACGGCGTCCGGCTGAACTTCGCGGCGGACTGCTGCTGCACGACGAGGCATAAATGTGCTCCTTGGTGATTGTGCGCGCTTCCGGGGATTTCCCCATTAGGCCCTTATCGGCCCGCGCGACTTACTCATACTTATTTCGGGCGCTTAGCACCGTAACGGCTGCGGGCCTGCATGCGGTTGTTCACAGCAGCGCAGTCGAGGGCGGCGCGAATGATCTTGTAACGCACGCCCGGGAGGTCCTTAACACGGCCGCCGCGGATGAGCACCATGGAGTGTTCCTGCAGGTTGTGGCCGATGCCAGGAATGTAGGCGGTAACCTCCATGCCGTTGACGAGACGAACACGAGCAACCTTACGGAGTGCAGAGTTCGGCTTCTTCGGGGTGGTGGTGTACACACGCGTGCACACGCCACGCTTCTGGGGGTTGCCCTTGAGCGCCGGGGTCTTCTTCTTGTCGACCTGCTTGGCGCGGCCCTTGCGGACCAGCTGGTTAATAGTAGGCAAAGCTTCTCCTTCAAATCTTACGGCTTGCCGGCACTTTCCAGCGACCTGCACAAGCTCGTTCTTGCCTGGGCTGAGTGGGTCAGCCCCTCCCCTGGCCTTACGCTTCCCGAGCTCTATGTTCAACCCAGGAGCTCGAAAACCGTTCGGCCTTGCCTGCAGCCTGGCAGCACGCCGGCGCAAGCAAACGTCCCTCGCGAAACGCAAGGCGAAACTTTACCATCGTCAAAATACAGTGTCAAACGCCACGCACCCGGGCGTATCTATGCTTCTTTACTAACGTTTTACCAGGTCAGAGCAATTACGCGTTCTATTTCATCGAGGAATTGTGAACGAATCTGCAAAAAATTCTTGAACCGCACCGCGCTTTGTGGAAGGAAACGCGAAAATGCAATGTATATATTGCATTAACACGCCAAACTCCATTTCGCATATGCTCAGCACGCAAAAATCCTGCCTGCACAGAACGCTTTGCCACCCGAAAACGGAGGCAAAGCGCCGTCGCAAAGCGACCATTATGCGAAGTGAGAGCGAAAGCATTCGTTCGTAAAGCACCTCCGACAATGGCCCTTTCTGAAATCATCGCAATAAAGAAAGGAAGCCGCGAAACGCGACTTCCAGAATAGCTTGCTGTTTAGCTGAAAACGTATGTCCAATACCAACCGCGCTATTACATATTCGAAACACGCTATTTCGCGAGACCGATTTTCTTTTCATCATCGGCATTAAACAGCTCGCGATGTTCGTCGGACTCCTCGATGCCATGGCGATCGGCGTAGCCCGTAAGCATAAGCGTCAAAGCGCCGTCGCCCGTGATGTTGCACGCAGTGCCGAAGCTGTCCTGCAAAGCGAACACAGTAAGCACAAGGGCGGTTGCCGTATCGCCAAAACCAAGCACGCCCGTGATAAGGCCGAGCGAAGCCATTACAGTGCCGCCTGGAACGCCCGGCGCGCCAATGGCGAACACGCCAAGCAGCGAGCAGAATAAAATCATGGTAGACAGCTCAGGCATGGAACCGTTGATCATTTGCCCGATAGTCATCACAAAGAAGACCTCGGTAAGCACCGATCCACACAGGTGAATATTGGCAAACAGAGGAATGCCGAAGCTCACCATATCGCGACGCAGCGGCGGCACGGCGCGATTGGCGCCCTGAAGAGCCACAGCAAGCGTGGCGGCGGAAGACATCGTGCCGACAGCCGTCAAATAGGCCGGACCATACTGGCGCAAAACCTTCAGCGGGTTTTTGCCCGAATAGGCACCGGCAATGCCATACAGCACTGCAAGCCAAATATAGTGCCCGACGATGACGATGAGCACCACAGCAAGGAACACCGGCAGCTGGCGCGTGATGGTTCCTTCGTACGCAAGGCCGCAGAACGTGGTTGCGATGAAGAACGGAAGGACCGGAATAACCACGCGCGTCACAATGGCAAGAACGATGCGCTGGAATTCATCGAGCAGCTTGCACATGATGTCGGCGTGTGTCCATACCGCAGCAAGGCCGAGCAGCACGGAAAGCACGAGCGCGCTCATAACGGGCATGATTTGCGGAATATCGAGCTGGAAAACCACGTCGGGTAGCTCTTTGAGGCCGTCGACCGTCGTGGCGATGGAAAGGTTCGGGATAATCGCATAACCGGCGAACATCGAAAACAACGCCGCGCCGACGCTCGAGCAATACGCGATAAGCACTGCAACGCCCAGAATGCGCGATACGTTCGAGCCGAGCTTTGTGATAGACGGCGCGATAAAGCCAATGATAATAAGCGGAACGCAGAACATGATGACCTGGCCGAGCACATACTTAACGGTAACGACCACGTTCATCACGGCATCGTTGGCAACAAGGCCTACAAGAATGCCCGCAATCACAGCCACGAGCAAAATGAACGGCAAACTGGTGAAAAACTTCTTCATGAAAACCTCCGTGCGAACACGCGGGCGTAAACCCGCAAGCGCACACAATACCATTTTAAGCGGCTTGCGATGGCGAGACGCGTCGACTCATGGATTAATGGGCGGAAACAGCCGTGAGAGAAGGTTTCGATGAAAGGGGCGCCTAAAGCGGACAAGACGGCTACGCGACGTGGAAGGCGTACATCGCAATCGACTGGTTCACGATGGTATTTGCATCCCACGTTTTCGCCGTATTCACGCTGGAATACGGATCGTTGATTTGAATTGATCCGTCGCTCGCAACGCCTCGTGCAACAAAGAAATGGCCGCTATCGGTGAAATCGCCCTGACCAACGTTCACAACCACGACGTAGCCATTTTTGAGATAGCGAACGAGGTTTGCCGCCGATGGAGAAAACTCGTCGCACGCAAGACCGAGCTTTGAGGCGTCGTCGACGAGGAAATCGCCGATGGTCCCCTCCCCATCGACCGCAAAGCCGTCGGCAGTCGCAAGTGCGGCCATATCGGCAGGCGTTTTGTCGGTTTTACCCGTGAGTGCCATATAAACCATGGACAGCGACGTGGGGCAGCATCCCGTAGACCCAATCGCGGCGCCGCAGTATTCGACATAGCCCCAACGCTCATCCCATTGCTTCAAGTCGGGAACAGTGCCCCGCTCCACGCTATCGGAATACGACTCCCCGGAACTTGCCGGATACCGTTGAGGGAAATCAAGGACATAGTTGATAGCCTGGGGATCTTTGGCGGCGAGCTCCAGCATCTTCAGTTGGTAATGCTCTCCCGTTTTGCCAAGAGCAGCAACATTATTGACAATACTCACGATGCGCGGATCGTCTGATTGAGACTCGAGGGTTTCGCGCGTTTTCGCGTCCAAGCCCGCTGGCAGCAACGAGAAATCCGCGACTTCCGCGCCCTGGTCGACATTCGAAGTCTCCGCGTCGACGGAAGCATCCTCGCCTTCCCCGCCAACGCTTTCTGCTTGCTCGGCAGCATCCAACGAAGCGACTTCTGGCGTATGCCCAAAACGAGAAGCGACAACCATCGCGAAGAAGATAACGAGAACCGCAACGACGCAAATGACAACCGACCTTGGAATCGATGAAAGCGACGACAGCGAAGCTGCAATATAGCGAGCACCACGATAATCCGAGCGCGCGGATCTGCCATGCGTCCTTGAATGAGGAGCGTTGCCGCCAACATGGTTTCCCTCGATACGCTGCGCATTGCCCGCTCGGTAAGCGCCGCGTCCCGAAAGGTCAAAAATGTCGTCATCACGAGAATCGTCATTTTTCGACGCCCGCCTGCGCTCAAGGCGCATGCGAGCGGCATCATGCGATTCGTCTTCGATTGATTTCTGTTTTTCCTCGTCGTTCAACGACACGCGTGAACCCTTCTTATAGAGGTAACGATAATCCGTATCAACAATGCGCGCTAAAGGCGCTTGGCTTTTTCGACGGTCGCCAAAAGCCCCTCGATGACCGCAGAGCGCATGCCTTTCTCTTCGAGCACACGAAGGCCCTCGATAGTCGTTCCCGCAGGAGAGCATACGGCATCTTTCAAGGCAGCCGGATGCTGGCCCGTTTCGAGCACCATGCGAGCCGACCCCGCAACGGCGGCCGCGGCCATGCGATACGCCGAAGCCCTTGGCAAGCCCTCGGCAACGCCCGCATCAGCCATCGCCTCGATGAACATGTATACATAGGCAGGAGAGCAGCCCGCAACGGCGGTCGCCGCATCGAAAAGATGCTCGGGCAGCACCTCGCCTTCGCCAAACGATTGAACGAAAGCCATGACGCGAGCCTTGTCGGAATCGTCGAGGCCCTCGCCGAATGCAACGGAGGTCATGCCGCAGCCTATGGCGGCAGGCGTATTGGGCATCAAGCGCACAATCTTTTTGGCCCCCGTTTTCTCGGAAAGCCACGAAAGCGTCTTGCCGGGAGCGATCGAAACGACAATCGCACCGGCGACCAGCGAAGGGGCCACTTCGGCGATGACCGATTCATACATCTGAGGCTTCACGGCCAGCACGACCATATCGGCCTTCGCGGCCTCGGAATTGTCGAGCGCGACATCGACGCCGAACTCCGCATGAGCGGCGTCGAGCGTTTTCTTCGTGCGCGCTGAAACCACGATGTCGCCAGGAGAGCACAAACCTGCAGCAAGAACGCCCGAAAGCATAGCACGGCCCATATTGCCGCACCCAACAAAACCGATTTTATGCATGGTGTCCACCTTAAAACAGAAAGTTGAACTCGAATTGCAAAGCCTAATCGTTCATGTCAAGGGCACAAAGACGAAGGCTCAAACCCACATAGCGAGCACACGAGAGAGTGCTTTCAGCAAATGCCGCAGCCAGTTCTCTCGTCAATGTCGAAAGCGCGCTTTCAGCATTGACCGGGAGAAGAAGCCAAGGGACTTGCGTCTCGATCAATGCCTCGCAAAGCAAGAGGCCGGCCATAAAAGGCCGGCCTTCCAATTAAGCCGCCAGAATAGGAGCAGCAACCTGCTTTTTACGGGAAAGAACGCCCGGCATCCATACGCTCTTGCCGGTAACGTCGATGCCGAAGACCTTGTTCACGAATTCGGTATCGCCCTCGCAAATGAACTGGCTGCCCTCGGCGAGAATGTCGGTCGCGAAGAAGAGCACGAACTGGTAGCCCTTTTCGGCAACGAGAGCCTTGATGGCCTCGCGAATCTCAGCCTCGCGGCCAAGCACGGCCTGAAGGTCGACGGTTTCGAACTGGCCAATGTACACTTTGTTGCCGTTGGAGAGCTCGAACTCCTTCGCGTCGGCGTTCACGATTTTCTCAACAGGCAGCTCAGCCGGGTTGGAACGGCACTTGAAAATATTCATGCCATACTCCACCGGATCGACGCCAACAAACTCGGCCGTTTTCGCGATTATGTCGCGGTCGAAGTTCGTAGTGGTGGGAGACTTCATGATAACCGTGTCAGTAAGCATGGCGCCAAGCAGCACGGCGGCGATAGCCTTGGGCATCTCGACGCCCTCGATGCCGAACTCGCGAGCAACGATCGCGCAGGTCGAGCCAACAGGCATGGCGTTGTAGCGAAGCGGTTGCGCAGTGGTAAGGCCGCCCAGGCGATGGTGGTCGACGATTTCGACGATCTCGGCATTCTCGAGGCCATCGGCAGACTGCAGAGCCTCGCTGTGGTCGACGAGGATGACCTTGTCGCCCTCGCCCACGCCTTCGATGAGGCGCGGGGCCTCGATACCGTTCTCGGAAAGAATCCACTCGGTCTCGGGCGGAAGGCCGCCGAGGCGAACAGCTTCGTACGTCGCGTCTTCGCCGTTCTTCTTGGCAAGCTCATTCTTCAGATAAGCATAGCCGACCGCAGCCGAAATCGCATCGTTATCGGGATTCTTGTGGCCGAACACCAGAATCGAAGGCATAGGGTTTCCTCCTTGTTTCACTTCATACAAATCATAGTGAAACAGTGTACCATGGCAGCAACGCACGAGCCGATTCGTGTGAAATGACCCACAGAATTCCCAGCAGAAAGGCCGCGCATGAGGATCCTCGGCATTCGTGACATCATTGGGCCCATTATGATTGGCCCGTCGAGCAGCCACACGGCAGGCGCGCTGCGCATCGCGAGCATGTGTCGCCGTCTGCTCGCAGGCGAACCGCGCCAAGTCGCCTTTCATTTGTACGGCAGCTTTGCCCATACCTATCGCGGACATGGCACCGACAAGGCGCTCGTCGCCGGCCTGCTCGGTATGGCGGCCGACGATGAACGCATTCGCGATTCGTTCGAAATCGCCAAGCAACAGAATTTAAGCTTCGTCTTTGAGCCTCGACCGAATGAGCCGATGCCCCACCCCAACACCGTATGCATCGAGGTAACCGACTCTACAGGTTCGCACGTCTCTATGCGCGGCGAGAGCATTGGAGGCGGTGCCGCGGTTATCACGCGCATCAACGGCATTGACGTGCGCTTGACGGGCGAATATCACAGCATCGTCGTGAAGCAGCGCGATGTGGCGGGCGTATTGGCGCATATCGCAACGTGCCTATCGGTCTTCGACGTGAATATCGCCACGACGAAGCTGTTCCGCGAACGAAAAGGCGAGCTCGCCTACACCATCATGCAAACCGACGACGAAATCGACGAACGCGTGGCCGCAAGCATCGCGAAGCATGGCGACATTTTCGACGTGCGCATCGTGAAGAGCGATCGCGCAAACGAAGCCGTGGCTCCGGTAAAAGGTAATGCGGAAAAGGCGGCCGGATTCGCGGCAGCATTCACGCCGCAGGAGGCTGCGGCGCGCTTTGAGGAACTTGATTTCGCGTGCGGCGCCGACATGCTTGCCTATTGCGAACGAGAGGGCGTTGCGATTTCCGAAGCAATGTGCCGCCGCGAACGATGCATGCTTGCAGCCGATGGCGTCGCGGTCGACAACACGCGACGCTATTTGGAACGCGTGCTTTCCGTTATGCGCGAATCGGCAACGGCGCCCATAACATCGCCCGTGCGCTCGATGGGCGGCCTTATCGGCGGTGAGGCAGCCGCACTTTCGAGGCCCGAAGCGAATGTCGCAACCGGCGCCGCCGCGAAGAGCATCGCCGACCCCCTGCTCGCCCGCGCAACCACCTATGCCATGGCCGTTCTTGAGACGAACGCGTCTATGGGACGCATCGTTGCCGCCCCTACCGCTGGCTCGTCAGGCGTTGTGCCCGCAATGCTCCTTGCGGCACAAGACGAGCATGGATTCAGCGATGGAGAGCTCATCAGCGCGCTCGCTAATGCCGCGGCGATTGGGTATCTGATCACGAGAAACGCCACGGTGGCGGGAGCCGAAGGCGGCTGCCAGGCCGAAGTTGGCGCCGCGAGTGCCATGGCCGCGAGCGCGGCATGCGAGCTTTTCGGAGGAACGCCCGCGCAATGCTTTGCGGCGGCGAGCAATGCGCTTTGCGGGCTCATGGGCCTGGTGTGCGACCCCGTCGCAGGCTTGGTCGAAGCGCCCTGTCAGAAGCGCAACGCCACGGGCGTCGCTAACGCAATCGTATCGGCGCAAATCGCGCTCGCAGGCATTGGCAACCTCGCAAACTTCGACGAAACCGTTGAAGCCATGCGCCGCGTGGGTAATTCCCTCCCCTTCGAGCTTCGAGAAAGCGCGCTCGGCGGCCTTGCCGCAACGCCTTCCGCATGCGCATTCTGCGAAGGCTGCATGAGTTAGCGAGCCTACGGGACCCGCTACATGCTCGGAGCGCAAACTTTGTCTTAGACCCGTTTAACACTACGAGCATGTAACGGGTTTCGCCCCAATCAGTCCCAAACAGCAAGGAATGTTTAAGCATGCTATCCGTTTTTCTTCAAGGACTATCGTTGGGCTTGGCATTCCTGGCCCCCATTGGCATGCAAAACCTCTTCGTCATCAACAGCGCATTGAGCCATTCATTCGGCCGGGCGCTGGCGACGTCGCTCGTGGTTGTGTTCTGGGATATTTCGCTGGGGGTCACCTGCTTCCTCGGCGCCGGCGCGCTCATGGACGCGTTCCCGTGGCTCAAGAAAATCATGCTCGGGCTTGGCGGCCTGCTGGTCATATATATAGGCATAGGCCTTATAAGGTCAGAAGCGAGCTTGGATGGCGGCAAGGACGTCAACAAGCCATTCTTGAAGATTATCGTTGCCGCATTCGTCGTGACGTGGCTCAACCCCCAAGCCCTCATCGATGGCACCATGATGCTTGGAGCATTCAGGGCAACGCTGCCGGCGAGCGGAGATTTCCCCTTCATCCTCGGCTTCACATCGGCGAGCTTCATTTGGTTCAACGGGCTCGCCATCGCATCGAATTTGCTCGGCGCCAAAATCAATACGCGAGCCCTCACCTGGCTCAATCGCGTTTGCGGCGTCGTGATTATCTGCTACGGCCTCAAGCTGCTTTTCGATTTGGCGCAATTGCTTTTCGGGTAAGTGTTTCTCGGGGAGGCATCGAGCTCACGCAAAAGCGAAGCAATTTGAGGGACGTGCATGAAACCAAAGAACGCGAAAAACATCGCGCACGCGACATCGACAAAACGACGCAGCGGAATATCGAGCATACGTCTACCCTTTTGTTCATTTTGCCGATTTTTCGCCCAAATGGCACTAACGAAACTCAATGAAGTGCGACAGAATTTAAGTATTTGAACGTTTTTTGAGAGATGGGATTCGAAGATGCTTGATCGCCGTACGTTTATTGCTGCCGGAGCATCCTCGCTAGCGGGTATCATGCTGCCTCGTGTGCCAGGCCTCCAAGGTGTATTCGCGTTGCCATTCGCGCCAACCGAGGCCTACGCCGACGAAGAGGATCCCTTCAGGGTCCTGGTGCTCTCACGCACCATGTTCGGCGTGGTGGTGGTCGACGTCGCCAACAAGAATAATCCCATCGCAGGCGCCCAGGTCACGCTCACGTCGCGTTATGCCGCTGGCAAGCAGCTCACGACCACTACCGATGAAGAGGGCACTGCCATCTTTGAGGTCGCTCCGCTTTCGGAGGGCTATGTAGACGAGGCAACGCTTCTCGACGCATA
>CAKUIK010000040.1 GCA_934661005.1 uncultured Slackia sp. | reverse complement strand
AAAATGAAGCCCAGGATGTAATCCTTGTATTCGTTTGCCTCAATTTTCGAGCGCATCTTGTTGGCGGATTCCCATATTTTGGAGGCCAATTGCTGCTTGTTCATCTATTTACCCTCGCTTCTGTAAACTTGGTTAAGCGTTTTGCCGTCGTTGTCCACCCATTCGGTCCAGCCATTCTGGCTGCCGCCGAGCACGAACACCGCGGCAGCACTAGGCGTCGGAAACTCGAGGTCCTCGTCAAGTTCCGCGACGCCGGTAATGCCACCGAAAAATTCGCTGCGTGCCGAGGCGACGCTCGCATTCTTCAGCACGGGCTTCGAAAGATTCACTTCCGAACCAGCAAGTACCGTGAAGTGACCCGTAGCCTTATCGTATCGTCCCGTTCCGCATATCCCGTTTTTCTTCGTGTGGAAAACGACTGGGGCGCCCGCAGGACCTTGGTCGACCCTATCCAGGTCATATCCCAAAGCTGCCATTCTGAAAAGGATTCGCCCATGAAGGCGCTCGACCGATTCCTCCTTGTACGGGTCGATATAAGGTTTGGGCGTGACCGAATTGTCAGTCTCATACGAACCGTGAGTACGAACGTAATCGATGGCCTTAGCCTCCAAAACGTCTAGGGCATCTTTGCTAATGTTCTGATCATCATCAAGGAACATAACGGCTTTATTCCAGAACTCTTTTCTGGCTTTATGGGCGTCAAGGCGCGCAATACCCTGGGTAGTCTGGCCTGCATAAACACGGCTCACGTTACCATGATCCTCATCGAGCAGGTAATAGATGCCACGTTGGGGAATATTCGGCAGCGCCTTCGCCTCGGTTAGGTCTTCCCTTGGAATGACGATAGTAACCAGGGATTCTCCCTCAACGCGACAAATACGAATGCGGTCCGGTTGCGCATCGATGAGCTGAACCGTAAGGGTCTTAACCCGAATCACGCCTGCGCCCCCTTCTTCGAAAGCTCTTCAATCATGCAGGTGCGCACGAAAGCCGAGAAGCTCATGCCGCGAAGGGCGGCCTCCTCCTTCGCCGCATCGCGCAGCGTGTCGGGAATACGAAGGGTAACGGAAATCTGATCGCCCTCCACCAGAAAGCTTCGAATCTCGGTCTCGCTTGGACCGGATTCTATGAGCTGCTTGTAGGTCTTCGGCATCCGCGCTCCCATCACTCGAAATGCAATACAAATGCGTTGTGGCAATTATATTCCATCGAGCGATAAAAGGTTGTACAGGACGAACTTAAACGGCGGTCATCAAAAAGGAGCAAAGCATGCGGTGATTTGTTGCCTTCCATACACACATAGTCAGCCACAACCAGCGTTACTCATCGAAAGTTGAACCACGCAGGGCCCCGCAACACACCGGCAACGGTCGAAGCCGTCACGGCGCCGAAAGGCCCTAGGCCGCCGAACCGATTGCCGCAGTTTCCAGAACTCATAGAGCAGCAGAGCCCACACGGTGGGATAATGCGAGCGTAAAGCATCTGGAAGGCAGGCAACCATGGGGGCTTGGATGATTCGCGCAGGGCGCGGCGGAGTATACGCAGCCGACTGGCTCGAGCGCGGCATCATAGGTATCGGCTGGGACTTCGGCGACGCGGACATCGCCGCCATGAACCGCGAGAAAATCAGGGCAGCGTACGCGGCGGCGCACCCCTCCGAGAGCAAGCAGAAGGTTGCCGCCAACGTTGGCCAGATCTACCGCTTCGCCCACTCCATGGCGCAGGGTTCCACGGTCGTCATGTACGACCCCGCAGAGCGTCTCTACCATATTGGCGTCATTAGCGGCCCGTGCAAACCCTCGAACGAGTCCGAAAGCCTCACCTACACCCGCACTGTCAGATGGGGAAAGACCGCACTGCGCGACGCGCTCTCTCCCGCATCTAAGAACTCTCTCGGCGGCATCCAGACAATCTTCGCTGTCTCCGACGAGGTTATGAGCGACCTTGAAGCCGCAGGCAGCAAGCCCACTTACATCAGCAGCTCAGCCGATGCAGACGATAGCGCCGCCAATGACGAGGAGACCCTCGCCGCCACCTACGACAATGGCATCGAGCTCATCAAGGACCGCGTCAACCAACTCGATTGGGAGGACATGGAGCGCCTCGTTGCCGGTCTGCTCAAGGCTATGGGTTACTGCGCACGCGTCATGCCCAAGGGCCCCGATGGCGGTCGCGACGTCATAGCATCGCCGGACGCCCTGGGGCTGGAATCTCCCCGAATCATCGCCGAAGTCAAACACCGCAAGGGAGCCATGGGCGCGCCCGCAGTGAGATCGTTCATCGGCGGACTGCGCGCAGGCGACCGCGGGCTCTACGTCTCCACGGGCGGCTTCACCAAGGAAGCCCGCTACGAGGCCGACCGTGCCAACGTCCCCGTGCGCCTGCTCGACCTGGACGCCTTCGTGCGCCACTACGTCGACATCTACGACAAGACCGACGACGACACCCGCTCCATACTCCCGCTCACCCGCATCTGGTGGCCGGCGTAAAGAAAGGCATTCCCATGATTCAGCAAGTTGCTTTCGATCCCCCAAGGAATGCGCAGCAAGAGCCGACGGACGTTGCGTTAACGAGTTGCAGCCTTCCGGACGCTTGCCTAAAAAGCTGCAGGGCGGTTACACTGCTAGCCGATGGCCCCGGGAATGACCTCTGATTCAAGTCACCGGGGCTCACCATATTTGTGAACGCTTTTGTGAAGCGATAGATTCCCTCGAGGACTTCCCGCTTCTTCCGTCTTCGGGCCCATTTTGTAAGCGCAGCGACAGAAGAACAAGCTTCGAATCCCCCTTTCCACAGCAAGACGAGCCCCGAAGCTTCATAAAAGCAGATGGAGCTCGATGTGCGGCCCAAGCGCCATACGCGCCACCAGCAATACATATCCCATTTATTCGTTCCCTTCGCCTTGGATTTTGCGCAGCCGCTCCTCGAACTCGTCGAAGAATTTTCACGTCGTCACGCTCACCTGCTCGATGGTTTTCTCGCCAACGGCATTCACACGCTCACCCTCGATGCGCGGCGACTCGGCCATCATGCCGTTCGCAAAGCTTCCTCTCTTCAGCAAGTAAGACGGCGTTCTCCCTCCAGCCCATCGGACAAAAGCTCCTCATGGGCGTAAATGTTGAATTCGCCGTTCTTGGCAAAACCCACAAGCATTATTTGATTCTGGTCGGCAGCCTTTATCGACATATCGGTCGGAGCGCCCGGGGAAGCAATTGCATATGCGCCCAACTTAACAACCCTGTCGATAATCCCCCAAGGAACACGACCGCTAAACAAAACGACCTTATCACTCGCATCAACGCGGTTTTTCAAGCACCACCCCACGAGTTTATCCATCGCATTGTGTCGCCCGACATCATCGAAACGAGCAAGGAAACCGCACGCGTCAGCGATTGCCGCACCATGCATCCCGCCCGTACGGCGGAATAGGCCAGAATTCGCTTCAAATTGTGCCATGTTGCCTATAATCCAGCGAGGCGTCACGTATGAAAGAACGCTACGCTCCCCCGAAAGAGAATCGGACGCAGCGCCCATCGTGTCGGAAATCAAAACATCGACCAGGCCAGCATCGACATCAATCCGCATGTCGGTTACGTCGTTCGCCTGCCTAATAATCCCATTGAAATACAACCTGCCGTAGGTCAGTTCTTCGACGTTCCAAGGCGAGCACGTAAGCGTATCGACCTGCTGGCCATTAACGACCAAACGAACGACGAGTTCCTGCACTACCGAAGATTCGAAGGAAGTAAGCCCGCCCGAACCATAATGAAACGAAGGCACACGCAGACAATGGGATTCCTGCTCATCAACTCTGGAGCTAACGTTTCTTTCCGACATGGGCACTCCTTACAAAGAAGGGCGTGCTCAGCACGCCCTTCTCGATTCACGGTTTACGCCAACGGCCTAATTCTGGGACTTCGCTTCTCCCGCTTCCACAACGTTATTCGGGATATACCAAACCGACGGATTGGTGCCATTTTCCGGAGCAAGCTGGAAGCCGCCTTCGTCCAGGGCTTTCTTCTTTATCTCCTCAAGATCGCCGAAAACTCGAGCTCCCGCCGGGCATGCCGCGACGCAAGCCTGCACCTCGCCTTTGCCCGCATCAATTCGGTCGGCGCAGAACGTGCATTTGTCGACCTTGCCCGTGGGCATATCTTCCGCATACTTGACCTGCTCATACTCGTTGAGCTCGCCAAAATAGCCCGTTTCGCTCTCGTAATAGTAACGAGCGCCATAGGGGCACGCGGAAACGCACGCCTTGCAGCCGATGCACACTTCCTTATCAATAACGACAATGCCGTCTTCCCTCTTCGTCGTAGCACCCGAAGGACACGCTTCGACGCAGGGCGCGTTTTCGCAATGGTTGCACAACACAGGCAGAATCGTTTTCCTCACGTCTGGATACGTGCCCTCAAAGCTTCGTTCAACGCGAGAACGGGTTACCCCCGGAGGGGTTCCATGCGCCCCTTTGCACGCCGTCGCGCACGCATGGCAACCGACGCATTTTTTCAAATCAATCAGCATTCCATATGCCATAGCTCACAACCCCCTTAAGCGATTTTCTCGATTTTGACGCGGATGCACTGGTCAAACGCGGAGCAAACATGATCCATGCGATCGGGCGTCTGACCAGGAAGAAGGTGCACGATCGGCACGCCCTTGTCTTTCGCGATGGGCATGAACTCCGACTTCGAGCCCCAGTCGCCACCGATAACCGAGACGCACGAGGCATGAACGCCTTCGGAAACCGCAAGCTTGCCTTCGACAGAAACACCCTCGAGAGTTTCGAGACGAACGCTGTCCCCGCTCGCCAGGCCCTTCTCCTCCGCAGTCGCCTTGTTCATTTCGATGGTGTAGCCATAGGGGTTCGCCTCATTGATCTCGTTGATCCAGGGGTTTTCCATGAGCCACGAATCGGTATTGACCGCATCGGTGTAGTAGACGGGGATGATGTCGTAATCCGGGTCTTCGACATCGAATCCGCAACCAGGCTTCCAATCGGGGAGCGGCTGATAGTCATCGGTTTCCCAAGGAATGTCAAGCTCGGCAACCTTCGCTTCGACCTTTTCCTTTGCCTCGAGCATGAAGTCCCAATACAGAGGAACCTTTCCGGGGGCATCGTTTGCCCAGATATAGACCTCGTCTATCTTCCTGGGATACGTGTAAACGCCGTGCTCCTTCATCCACTCGATACCATGCTCTTCGTCAATGACGCTCTTGAGCACTGAATCGGCGAACGCCTCGGGCTCGAGTTTTTGGTCCATAGGAACCGAATACTCGTCTTTCACGCGATACATGGCATTCAAAGTCGCGATGAACTCGGCGTCTTTTCCAGCACGGTGCGCCAACTCGGCAAAGAGCTGGAAGCTCGACGGCGCCCCATCCTTCGGCTCGACAACCTTTTGCCACGCCGTAACGGCCCACGGATTGTCGAGGCCGCCAATAACGCGATGGTTAAGGGCGAAGTGCGGCAACGGCTCGAGGCGCTCAAGATAGCAGCACTCCGGCAGAATCACGTCGTAGAAATACGAAGACTCGTTAAGGAAGATATCGACGCCGATGACATATTTGTAGCTCTTGAAAATCTCGGCCTGCTCATCGTAATTTCCCCACCACTTAATTGGGTTGCATGCGTAGCAAAACGCCACTTCAGCCGCCTGGGTGTGGTAAAGGTCCGGATGAGCCTGCGCAACATGCTCAAAGTGATTGTCCTCAGACATAGGCTGCAACTCAAGCATGCCCATCGTCGTCGGCGTATAGTCGGACTCGCGAATCTTCTGATAATAAGAATGCGGGAATGCGAGCATGAGCGACACATCCTCGATGAAGCCGTCCTCTTCCCAAATTCCAGGACGGAAGGCCATCTGAGGATTGTTATCAGCCCAGCCATTGCATGCGGGATCAAAGCCGATAAAGCCGCCGACAGCATTCGTCGCACCAACAAGATTGTTGAGCGAGAATACCGACCAGCATGTCAAGAAAGAATGCTTGTGACGGGTAATGCCCGAAAACGCATCAACGCACACAGGACGATACGGAAGCGTCACGCCATCGATGGTAATCGTCTCTCCGATATGGGCCGCCTCGCCGTACTCTTTCGCAACCTGGCGAATCGTCGCGGCGGGAACGGTCGAGATGCTTTCTGCATATTCCGGCGTGTAAGTCTTAATGTGCTCCTTATACAAGGTGAAACCAGTCGAGCACGTCTTTCCATCGACCTCAAACGTGCCTTCAAGCGCTGGCTTCTCGCACTCGTCATAAGGCTTCACGGTATTGTCGGAAAGGTCCATGTAAAGAGCTTTGTTCGAGCCCTCGGCGCGAATGATTCGCTTCGTTTCAAGGTCGACAAGCGCGGGGCCATTGGTTCGATTCGTCAGGAAGTCGACGTCGATGAGATTCTCTTCATGAACAAGGACGTACGCCATGGCCAAAGCCACTGCAGCATCGGTTCCAGGCAGAATGGGAACCCAAAGATCAGCCTGCTCGCCAGATCCGCCCATGTGGGGGTCGAAGCTCACGAGGCGCAAACCTTCCTTACGACGCTCAGAGAAGGGCTCAACCGTCATGTTGAAGCCATGGCGCGTCGCCGTACCGGCGTTGGTTCCGAATTGAACAATGTAATTGCAGTATTTGTAGTCGGGCATCGCATTGCCTGAGCCAGTGTGCAGATACTCAAGCTGGTGCACGCCGGCGCCGCAGATGTCCGAGCAGCTTCCCTCTGCGTTGCCGTAGATAACGCCAAGGGCCGTGTGTCGCACGAGGCTTCCTGCCTGGCTTGCAACCATCGACATGCCCGTAACGGCATGGGGGCCGCTGCGCTCAATAGCCTCACTGATATTTTTGTTGACGAGTTCGTAGGCCTCATCCCAGCTGATCTCTTCCCAACCAGGATCTTGGTCAAAGCCCTTTTTGGGATTAGTGCGCTTCATCGGCTTTGTGATTCGGTTCGGATCGTAGAGCTGCATAATGCCCGATGCGCCCTTGGCACAAATATGCCCACGCCCAACAGGGCTATCGGGGTTGCCCTTGAGCTCAACAACCTTCCCATCGACCACGTGGGCCAGAATAGAGCACTGATTGAAGCACATGTTGCATGTCGTAGGAACCCATTTGTCTTCTTTTTGGGTATCCCCTCCCTTTGCCGCGTCGCCGCCGGAAGAACATCCCGTTGCCGTAGCCCCCAGGCCTGCGCCCAAGGCGACAGCTCCCGATGCCGCAACGAAGCCTCGACGTGAAATAGCAGGTTGATGCTTTCCCATATCTCCCCCTTTTCCCTGCATACACGACTATCGATGCACGCTTTTAGCGCGCAAACTCAAGACTGTTGTTTAGACAGCCTTGCAATGCACATGGAAACGCTGGGCTTTCCAGCGCCGTTGATTAAATTGTTTAGTGATTTCAGTTGCAGGGCGGCATAGAAAAGCGCGTCGCCCCAAAAGAACTACCGATCGAAACCCCTACCCCCATAGAGACCCCTTTTTTCGATATCTAATTCCCTCGTTGGCGCTATAGTAACATACAGTTATATGACACTCAACTGCCTGAACTATCCTATCTTTAGAATAGAAAAGGCCTCCTGAGGAGGCCTTTATGCGCTCTATTTCAAAATATCTTTAAAACTATCGATATTGTTGAAGCCTTCGCTGAAAGCGCTCGGGGCAATAACAAGCCCGCCTTTTTCCTTAACGCTTTCGTAAATGAGGTTCATCGTTCGCAGCTGCAACGCCTTATCGTTCTTGTCGTACACCGAAGCAGCGTCAACGAACATCTCAGAGATATCCTTCTCGACTTCGGCGAGCAAAAGGCGGGCGTTTCTTTCACGTTCGGCCTGAGCCTCTTTCGACATGGCGTCTTGCAAGTCAGACGGTATGGCGATATCCCTGATTTCAACCGAGACAACGGTGATTCCCCAGCTGTTCGTTTTCTCGTCGAGTATGCTTTTGACTTCCTCGTCAATTTGTTCGCGACGAGTAGCGACCTCCGCCAAATTAATGCGACCAACAGCATCGCGCAGCGCCGTCTGAGCGGCCCACCATATTGCAGATGAATAGTCCTCCACCTCGACGCACGCGCTTTTCGGATCCCACACCATCCAGAAAAGAACCGCATCAATATCCAGCGGAACCAAATCGGCCGTGAGAGCCTCTTCCGCAATAAAGGGCGTCGTTATGATTCGCTGGTCGACATGCGCGGCAGCGTATTCGATGATGGGGATGATAAAGTACAAACCAGGGCCAACCTGCCGGTTATATTTTCCAAGTCGAAGAACAACGACGCGTTCCCACTGATTTGCGATTCTGATCGAATAGCACCCAATAGCACCGAAACAAGCGCCCGCAATGCACGCCCAAGCAGATAGACCCGCAACCAAGGAAACGAGAGCCGTTCCCATCAGAGAAAATAGAACGAATATCGCCGCAGCGAAGCAAAACACACCGACCTTGGAAGTGCGCTTCGGCTGAGGTGCCGCCGCCTTCTTATTCGCCGAAGCATTCCGGGCTTCGTTCTTCTCGGCTTCCCTTTTCTCTTTGCTGCGCATAACCGCCCCTATCGCCTATCCGCATTTCCGTCGCTACAAATCGCTCCGAGCGCCTCGTGCAGCGGCCCTCGAATAGTGCACTCGAACAATCTCTAGAAGATCGCCTAGAGACATTCCTTTTTCGGCCGCCCGACTAGACAACTCATCGGCCATGGAGGCAATATCGTCGTCAATCGAAGCGGACTCGGGCAGCCCCTCGGCAACATATGTGCCAAGCCCGCGCTTCGTGTAAATATACCCATCCCGCTCAAGGTCCTGGTAGACCTTGTTAATCGTATTGTAGTTAACGCCAAAGCGAACTGACATTTCCCTTACGGAAGGCAGTCTTTCGGAAGACTTAAAATGGCCTGATCCAATTAAATAGATGAGTCTCTTGCGAATCTGAATCCAAATGGGGACACCGCTACTCTCATCAATTTGAAAAATACCCGATGGCTCCATCGCAGCTGCCCCCTTCCTTATACACTCGATTTCCCTTTTCGATGTTGTGAGCTAAACCCAAAATGGCTGCGCGACAACAAAACCAATCGCAAACCTCGATGCTGCCATAAGAATACAGAACCTTAAGCAAACACCGCCGACGAGCGCGGATATGCCGCCAATGCACAGAACAGCCGGACGCAAGCGAGCAAAGCACATCAGGTCCACCACCAAGGGGACGATACAGCCGACGATGACAACACCCACCCAAAAAAGGAGCGATAAGTCACCGAACAGAAGGGAGGAAGACGACAGCGAGGCATCGCTTTCCGAAAAAAGCACTGGACGAGCCAAAAGAGCCGTCAATAGAAGAATCTCGACAAGCACAATTGCCGCGTCTATCGCAGATAGACCATTCATGCCTTCAAGAACGCCTTCGCACGTTTGCCTGAAAAAGCCGACAACGACGAGCAGGCCCGCCCCCGATGAAAAGGCCGAAGCCGTGAAAAGCGCTGGGACAAGCGTAGTATTGAGGAACGGAACCGACGGGAAAAGCGAGTAGAAAACGCCCGAATAGAGAATAACAACAAAGGAAAGGACCATTGCCAGAAACTGCGAGAGGGGCTCAATGAGCTTTGATGCGCGACAATGCGGCATCAGGCCGAACGCGAGGGATAACGCCGCGAAGAGGCAGAATAGGACGATAGCCCACGAGCCGAACCCCAAAATACTCGACGGTCTGAGGAAAACGTTGAAGGCAATCGATGGGTCGCCAAGGTCAAGAAGCAGGAAAACGCACCCCACAGCCACCATAATCGGGCCAAGAACCATTCCAATATCCGTAATTGGCGATATTTTCAACAAATAAGGCCGAGAGCCCAACCTTAGGGCGAAATCGACAACGGAGGCAATCGCAAACGCGCCAGCGCCAGCACCGGCAAAAAATAAGTACCACGCAATATAGGCACTCGCCACGATATTTCACCCGCTTCATAAGGCAATCGACGCATTCGCACTCCGGGAAAATCATACCATTCGATGAGGGAACGCGCGCAAACGCACCATCGAAGATGGCACCAATACTTGCGCCGAGCAAACCTCCGCACAAAAGGCCCCGGCGTTACGCCGAGGCCTTAAGGGAAACGCCGCACGGGAGGGAAAGCGGCATCGGATATATCGTTTTCGCGTCAGCCTTACTTGAACTCAAGCTTCGTAATAACGGTATCCGTCGCGAGGGCCTCACCAACGAGCTGGCCAAACGTCAGGCAGCGACCATGGCTCACGCCCGGGCAATGCACGGGGTAATTCAGGCCGAAGAAGTCGCCCTGAACATTGCCAACGGCGAACAGGCCGTCGATGGGCTCGTCTTCTTCCGTGCAAACCTGAGAATCGTCGTTCACATGCAGACCGAACGGAATGGTCAGCACAGAGCACACAACGGGCGTCGCATAGAACGGAGCGGTCTTGATTTCCGAAAGGAACTGCGCCGGCACATCGAATTTGACGTCCTTGCCCGCTTCGTACGCCGCGTTGTAGCCATCGACGGATTCCTGAAGCTTGTCGGCAGGAACGCCCAGCTTCTCGGCGAGCTCGGCAATCGTATCGGCCTTGATGAGGCTGCCGTCCTGCAGACGCTTCTCCATTTCCTCGTCGAGACCCTTCAGCTGCACATCGTAATTGGTCGGCCACTGCTGCTTGACCCACTTCTCGTAGTTCGCATCGAAAATCGACCAAGCCTTGTCGCCAGGGGTATTCATGCGGCCATTAGTCAAATAAGGTTCGAAAGGAAGCTCCGCGCCATAGCGCTCACCGTTGCGGTTAACCGCAAGCCAGCTCATGACGAAAGCGGTAAGGTTGAAGCTCTTAGAGCTCGGAGTGTACTGGTGAACCATAGGCGCCGCAGGGCTCTTCGAAAGCGCGGCTCCAGCCCAGCAGCCCATCAGAATGCCGTCGCCGGTGTTTCCGCCTTCGGGAGTGTACACATTGCCATCGGCACGCGTGGTAATGCGCGCCCAGCAATTCACCATCTCTTGATTGCCGCTAATGTCGCCCGTCGCCAAAATCACGCCCTTGGAAGCGTTGTACTGCACATACTTGCCGTCCGCATCAGTAACGATCACGCCCGTAATGCCGCTCTTCGCATCGCCCACGAGCTGCTCGGCATGCGTGTTGAACACGTATTCTGCGCCGTTGTCCGTCGCCGACTTGTACAGCGCCTCGCCAAGGTTCCAGTTGCAGGTCTTCTTGTCGGAACGCACCGCACCAGGCTCGGCGTCGCTCACGAACGATACCGCGTCGGGATACACGCGCCAACGCTCGGGCAGCGTTTCCCATCCGTATTTCGCGGTTTTCGACAACGCGGAAACCATCTTGAAGCCCTGCTCGGCAACCATGCCCTCGATATAGTCAATGACCGGCCCAGTCTTTTCGGCCCAGGTGCGAATGAGGTTGTAGTTGGTGGTTTGCTGCGACCACAAATATAGAAGACGGCATGCCTCGTCGATGTCGATGTCGACGCCATTGTCGATTTTGAACTTGCTGCCAATTGCTGCAACATCAATGCCGTGCATCTGAATGCCGTCAGTGCGCTCGATAACCGCAACCTTGGCGCCATTGCGAGCGGCCGCCTCGGCGGCAGAGTTGCCAGCGATGCCTGCACCGACAATCACGATGTCGTAATCTTTCGTTTCGGCAACATCTTTAATAGGCTCCGGAGCAACTTCCCACGTATGTTTCATCTCTCCAGCAGAGGTAGCTTTAGCATCCGCCGAAGAAGCCGACGACGAACCTCCGCTCGGGCTGCACGCAGCCAATGCTCCCGCCGCCGCAGTCGCAGCAGCCGCCGTCAAAGAGCCCTTCAGAAAATTCCTACGAGTAACTTCCATGGTCCCTCCATTCATCGATACGCGATATCTATCGCGCCAACGCCCCTCCTGGCGTCTGGCTCGAGAATGGACCTGGGAAGTGCGTCGTCACAACGCACGAATCGCCGCATTCCGCAACTTAACGCATTGTTGGTGTCTCGATTTTATTCCTCACGCGAATCGAGTGATTGGCCGCTGAACAGGCAATCTAGCAATTCCTGCCTGCCGTGAACCCCCGCCTTCTGATAGATATGCCGAACATGGGTTCCAACGGTGTTCTCAGAAATGACGAGGTTTTCAGCTATCCAAGGTTTCGTTCGGCCAGCAACCAAGTAGGCCAAAATGTCAGATTCCCTTTGAGTAAGCCCCCATTTTTCGGAATACGAGACGAGGTCGATTTGCTGCCCACCTACCGACGCCGCTTTCTTCCACATGAAAAGGCCCCAGATGTCTTCGCTACTCAGCAACAACACCACGGCGATAACCATCAAGTAGCCAACGATGGTCGATTCCTGCGCAGAAAATGCCGTGCCCGCGGGGCTTGCGCCCAGCAAAATCGCAACCAACGCGCCAATAATATAGAAAACCGCATCGGCTATTCTCATGACCGCAATCGTCTTAAGAGAGTCTTTAGACTGTCCGTTGGCAATGGACGAGAATACCGCCCATTTCAAGATGTCGAATACGGTATACCCAGAAATGATGATGGCGCCCGCAACCCAGAACGAATCGGTTCCGAAAAGGAATGCCATCACCGCAAACCCGGCGATAATCGCAAGCAAGCCTACTCGGTATAAAATGCTTGACCTCGATGGCATCAACGAAAGAAAAGCGAACGACCCAACAGCGACAACACCTCGAATAGCCTGGATTATCACGCCGCCGTTGATTTCGGCGAGAGAGAAAGACACCAGGTGCTGGAGATATCCGAATCCCGCCATGATGAGACAGAGGGCCGCAAGAATCGAAGCAGATACGCCAAGATAGCGCGACATAAACGTCGCTGGCTTCTCCCCTTCGGGCTTCGCCGAAACGGGCAAAGCGTACCCTTTCAAAGACGAATCAGTCAGCACGAACAGAATCGACGAGGCGATCGGCATGATTGCGAACGAGAGAGACGACGCAACGGGAATCATGAAAAGAAGCGGAACGTCCAGAACAATTGCCATTGCGAAACCGCCCGCTAGGTACTGAATGGTGCTCTTCGCTCCCTGCTTGCAGTACACACCGCCCCAGCAAAGCCCCACGAAACCCATGAAAAGCCCGCTGAACACCGCACCCGCCAACAACAAAGGCCAGGAAAACATCACGCCAGAGACGATAAAAAGAATCGAACCAACAATGCCGAAAACGCCAATAACCGCCAAGGCGGTTTTCCCTTCGAGGGCTTTGCGCACCTTCGCTTCGACAAGAAAAACCGACGCATACACCAATGCGCCCACGAAAAAAGTAAGAACCGTCGCCATTTCGGGAAGATGGCCAGCGTTTCCCGAAATAAAGAACACGCCCATGAATAGGGCATCAAACCACGCCCAATACATGCCCGAGCCAATTAGAGCCGCAATGTTCAGCTTTTCTTTATCGCCTTTCCCCAAAACCAACCCCGCTTGCAATTCCCTCAACAATAACGGCTTTATTTTAGCAGCCCAAAAGACGGCCTCGCGAAAACTAAGGTCGAGCTACTTGACGTCCAAGCCAGCCTTGACTAATCGCGCTCGAGCACGCGCATAAGGTCGCTTCTGCTATGCACGTCGCACTTCTCGTAAATATGACGCACGTGCGTCTTAACCGTCGAGCGCGATATGACGAGCTCGTCTTGGATATATTGAGCATCGTGTCCCGTAACCCACAGCTCAAACACCTCGCGCTCTCGAGCCGAAAAACCATAGCGAGAGGCAACGGAATCGATGCGATCCTCGAGGCTTCGCTTAAGCATATCCCCAACCTGTACATCAGAACCATCGCCAACCCCGACGGCATCGCTTGCACAGGCCCCCGGAGCCCCATCCGTTTCGACAGACGCGCCCACCAGCGAAGAATGATCCTGCGTGATGCGCCGCAACTCATCTTCGGTGGGACTCGCGAAGAAAAACGTCGTGTCGGCATCGCGGAAAAGAAAGCCCGCTGCCACAATGAGCGCAACAACAGCGCACACCAAGAACTCCAGAGAGCTCACGCCAAATACGAGCGCGGACTCCTCGCCCAAAGAAATGCCAATATGGACGGCAAGCCTGCCCGCAGAAAACACCGCGAGGGCAGACATACTGCCCGTTCGAACCGTTTCGGCGAGTAGAACCCACGTCAGCATTTCAAAGAGCATCATGCCGCATCGCACAAGCGCCTCAAGAGGAATAGCCGCGACCTCCTCGCCCACCGCCGCAAGCATAAGCACGGCAGCGAACGCGATAAGCGCAACCCGATAAAGTACTCCCAAATTCAAGCTCGTACGCGGAATGAGCAGTGTATACAAAAGCATGATGGCCGACGCTATGACAACGGAAACGAGCAGCACGCTCGGGCCAGAGAATTCAGCGCTCGCATGTGCCGAATACACACGAAGGCCTCCATATACAAACGTCACCACCGCAAGGCCGACCAGGGTTCCGATAGGAATGGACGAACGGGAAGAAGGCTCTTGGGAAATGCCGCCCTCCCGGCCAGTGGCACGATTCGAACCGCCGGAAAGGCACGCGCATACGCTAAGTCCGGTAGCGAGGGGCAACGCCGTTGCAACCGAAGCAGCAACGGGCCACGGCATAAACGATATAGCGAAATAAACGAATCCTGCGAAGGCGAACGAAAGAGCGGTGCAAATAACCGCATTTTTAGCGTCAAGCGCCCCATACACAACGCCCCACGCGAGCATGGGACCAACAACGAACAGGCCCGATGAAGCCGTTGCGAGCCCATAGACAATCGGCTGAGCGAAAAACACCTGTATGCACGCTGTCGAAACCGACGCGAGCACCGATGAGGAAACAACAAGCGCGAAAAGCGCGCGATGCGAAAGAGCCTCGATTTTGCCACGCAGAAGAAACGCCGCGAGCAACGGCAAAATCGCCGCGACAGAAGAAACCAGGTGGGACGACGTCAAAGCATCAATCGGAAGATTCTGGCCAAGCGAGCCCGCGGAATTAAAGGACACGAAAATCCATGCCCAATAGAACCCAAAGCCCATATACGCCACAACATCGCGAAACGCGCGCATTCATTCCTCCCCTGTTTTTGCTTTCGGCATTGTAACGCACGCCTAGATTCATTTCGCGAAACACGACGCTCAACTGGAAATTTTCGAGAAATCGTCCCAGAAGGTCGATAAGGCTCGCGGGGTTCAGCCCAGAAGAACGACGCAGTCAACGACGCTTGGACATATCTTTCAATCGTCGTATGGCGCAGCGATGCGCCACAGCCACTCGACGCCACAGCGTCACAAATACAGGAGGGAAAATGAAAGCAACCAATGGCGTTTCTCGCCGCGCGTTCCTTGGCCTTGGCGCCACCGCCGCCGCAGGCGCTGCCGCAATGGGCCTCATGGGATGCAGCCCCAAAGCCGACACCAAATCGAGCACGGCAGACTCCGCTTCAGGCGGCACGAGCGATTCCACCCCGTCGTTCCTGCAGAAGCCCGAGGCTATTCCCGCGAGCGACATCAAGGAAACCGTCGATGTCGACATCGTAATCATCGGCGCGGGCATGTCGGGCATGTCGGCAACGCGTTCCGCGATTGAAAGCGGTGTCGCGGGAGAGAAGATCGCCGTCATCGAAAAAGGCGAATCCTTCCAGGTTCGCTCGAACCAAATCGCCTCGTGCGGCGGGCAAATCCAGGAAGCGCTCGGCATCGAAGTCGACAAGGCTGCCGTAACGGGATCGATTATGAAAGAATGCGGCTATCGTCCCAAGATGCCCATCATCAAGCTTTGGGCCGATAATTCCGCTGAAGCTTTGGATTGGTACCTCAGCGCATCTGAGGGACAGTACAGCACCGGCACCGAAGGCGACCCCTACGACGGCACATCCATGAGCGTTCGCAAAATGCACTGGCCGCACCCTGCCGATGCAAACATCGAAAACGACTGGTATGACCTCTACGACGTATGCCAGATTTGCCTGCCCACCCATGCGCCCTACATGAAAAACGTCTACGACATTTGCGTTGCCGGCGGCGTGAACTTCATGTTCAGCACCTGGGCGCGTCAGCTGATTCGCGAAGACGGCGGCCGCGTAACGGGCGTCATCGTCGAGGATGTCAACGGAAACTACAAGCAAATCAATGCCGCGAAAGCCGTCTTGCTCGCAACCGGCGACTATGCCAGCAACCGTGAAATGCTCGAGTATTACCAGCCGTGGGCAACGCGCTACAACAGCATTTTCCCGAACACCGATGCAAAGGGCGAGAAGACGAACACGGGCGACGGTCAGCAAATGGGCATGTGGATTGGCGCGAAGATGGAAGACGGTCCGCACGCTCCCATGGTTCACAACATGTTCGGCCCGCTCGGCTGCGATGCGTTCCTCCTCGTCGACATTGAGGGCGACCGCGTTATGAACGAAGACGTGGGCGGCACCTACATCCAAGCGCAGATTGCCCGAGCCCGCGAAAACGTGCTGTGGCGCGTTTGGGACTCGAAATGGCCCGAGCAGATCGGTCACATGGACACCGGCCACGGCAATGTAAACTGGCTCGTGAACAGCGGCTCCGAAGTCCCCAACGGCTCCTATGGCCGCAGCGCTTATATCGCCCTCGACGAGTCGAGCGAAGACGGCAACACCGCCAGCTACAATAGCTATTTTGCCGAAGGCACGCCCACCCCGAACAAGCAGGGCGTTAAATGCGACACCCTGGAAGAACTCGCCGAGAAGATGGGCGTTGACGCCGACAAGTTCGCCGCGACCATCGCTCGATACAACGAGCTCGCCCACAACGGGAAAGACGAAGATTTCGGCAAGCGCGCCGACCGACTCTTCCCGGTTGAAGAAGGCCCGTTCTTCGCATTCCCCATCACGAACTGCAACATTCTGGTGACCCTTGGCGGTCTCGAAACCACCGTTGATTTCGAAGTTCTCGACACCGAAGACAAGGTCATCGACGGCCTGTATGCGGTTGGCAATACCCAGGGCGGTCGCTTCCTCGTCGACTACCCCCTGCCCGCGCCTGGCGCGAGCCACGGCTTCGCCCTTACCCATGGCATGCTCGTGGGCCGCATTTTGGCAAAACTGTAGCAACTCGCAGCCTAGCTAACCCCTCCCCCGCTAGGCAAGAAGGAACCCGCTCCATTTGGAGCGGGCTCCTTTGTTCGGGAGCTAAATTGGGGCGAGAAACATCATTGGAATAAAAACAAGAGACCGTCCCCTTATCCGCGCAATGCCCTCCTCGATACAATCGTTCCTAACCGAGCGCACGTCATCCTTTGCCAGGGCCTGCTAAACACTACGAGCATTTGGCGAGTTTCGAACAGGTTCGCGCCACGGCCATCCCCACACTCATCTTCCGCAAACGCCGCTCACTCGACCACATTTCTGGGCCACGCGGCTCATACTTCATCGGGAATTGAGCCTTAGGGCGGTATGAGCAGGACGTTCGCCCTTCGTACAATGGCATATGATCGCAAAGCTATCGAAAAAAACGGCACCGTGCCGAAAGCCGCAGCACGAGCGCCCTTGAGCAATTCGCAGCGCCGAGCTGTTGAGAGCGCACGAAGCCCGTAGTATCGACGCATCGCGGCACTCGCTGCGTACCACCCGTCGGCATTTCAGGCTTCGCCAGAACCCGTCCGCCGCCGTTTACGCCCCTTTGCGAACCCGCCAAAACGAGAGGAGCGTCATGAGTAGGCTACGGAAACTAATGGGCTTTGCCGCAGCACTTGCCTTCACCATGGTGATACTGCCGGCATCGGCATTCGCCGACACGTCGTACTACGACCTGCACGTCAACGGCGAGCGATTCACCAGCGACAATCTCACCATCGAATGCGGCGAGGGTACGGCAACGTACGACCCCGCTACGCATACCCTTACGCTGGACAATGCGTCCATCACGAATGCATTCGTTTCTGGCGGCATCTATTCGGGGCTGACGGGCGATTTGACCATCGCGCTTCAAGGCAGCAACCACATCACCTTTGACGGCAACATGGGCATCATGGCCACAGGAAATGTCGAGATCACGGGCCCAGGCAGCCTCGAGATTGACGTCGCGGGAGAAACCAAGGACGGCATAAGCGTTGCCGGCAATGTCTCGGTACGCGAGACGAGCCTCGTCATTAACGCCCCGGGCGGCATTGGCATCGCAAGCAACGGCACGGTCTCGCTCGACAACGCACAGGTCACGTCTGCCGCGCTGTATGCGGGCATCGACGCCATCAACCTTATTATCGAAAACGGCAGCGTGGTCGATATCTCCGCGACGGAAGATCGCTGCAACGCCGCATTCATCAGCCCCCGCGGCGGCGCAACGGGCGGCAACATTCGCATTTCGAACTCCAGCATTGTGGCAAAGAGCGTCTATCCCGGCCTGTTCGCCAGCGGCAATTTGACGATTAGCGGCGCCTCCGTCCAATCGACCTCCACCGCCGATGCCGCCTTGTGGGCGATCGGCGACTTGGCCATCGGCGGCAATGCCCATGTCACGCTCGACGGGAAACACCCCACTGGCTGCGAAGGCAACTTCACGGTCTTCGCTGCCGAAATCGACGCCAAGAACACCAACGCAGAAAACATTCCGGCGATCTTCGCTAACCCCGTCATCGGCGAAGATTTTGACCTGACCTACGCCGTCGCCGTCGATGGCGAGGGCGCGACCATCGACCTCATCGAGCACGACGGCGCCGAGCAGGCCAAGGGCTTCCTGAATCTCTACAAGAACATCCACTTCGTTACCGGCGAGAAGTCTGTCACCTATTCCTTCCCCTTCACGAAGGTCGTTAAGAAGGGCGGCGACGTCGCACCTGGAACTCAGGAATTCGAGCTCGAGATTTTCAACGTCGGTATTGGCCACATCGAGGATTACACCGACGTAACCGCAACGGCGACCGTTGCCACGAATGGCGCGGGTGAATACGAGGGTCTTCTCACCATTCAGGGTCCGAAGAGCCAGGTTCGCGACATAACCTGCGAGGGCTTCTGCGTGCGCGAGAAGAACACGGGCGTCGCGAACTGGACTTATTCCGATGCCGTCTACTCCATCTTCTGCTATGAATACGAGATTGCGACCGACGGCCAGTCCGCCACCCAATCGAGCTACGATATTTTCCCCGTTCAGCTTGTAGAAACGGATAACGGTGCGTTCTACGAGAAGACGCAGGATATGCCTGTAGCGAGCATGACGTTTGAAAACGTCTATACGGAAAAGGCCGCTCCCGCCGCGACCGACAAGCCCGCGACCGATAACAAGCCGGCCGCCAGCACCAAGCCCGCAGCGAATAACAAACCCGCCGCAGGAAACATTCCCCAGACGGGCGACAGCAACGCTCTGGCCATTGAATTTGCCGTGTTACTGATGGCCGCAGGCGCTCTGACCGTCGCGATTACGGCCAGGAAGATGCACAAGGGGCACGACGTTCGTTAGGGTAACGGACGGAGCGGTCGGAGCGGTTGCCGATGCATGACGCGGCGCTCACCAGAGCATGACGCGTCGCGTCCGACAACGTCTCGCAACCGGCATAACGCGCCGCGACCGGCGAAACGAGGGGCAACCAGCGAAACGCGTCGTGACCGACGAAACAAGGGGCAACCGCTTGGACGAAATTTAACTGGTTGCCCCTAGATAAAACACGCATTGCACTAAGAAGCCCGCTCGGTGTTTCCATCACTGAGCGGGTTTCATTGTGCTCAATAAATACAATGGCTACTTCACCAGGCGTTATACAATTTCATGAGCGAGTTTTTGACAGGTGCTTACACTTTTATGAGCGAGTTTTTCGCTTGTCTCTACATTTTTATGAGCGAGTTTCCTGCATTTTTCGCATTTTTATGAGCGAGTTTGAAGCGAAGCGTCCGCGTTTGGTCGTCGCGCCTGTTAAATGCTCGGGGCATTTAACAGGTACTGAGAAACGAGACGCCCACGCACGGCCCACCGTCCAGCCTACCGCCATCGCGAGAATCGCCGCAGCCGACCTGCACGAACAAAAAATGCACGTCCGAGTACTCGGACTACAGGGAAAAAGGAATACCGAAGACGGAATCCCCACCACCGGCCGGCGCGAAGGAACGCAGCTTTGTCGGTGCGGGGGCGCAAACGCAAGATCAGCCTGCCCGAAGGCTCGGAGCGCTGCTTGGCAAGCATGGGCGCCAGGCCCCGAATTACCAATGGCGGCGGTTTTGACCACAATTCGCGTCGAGATGGTCAAAACGCCCGCCATTCGCAAATCCCATTCCAGCGAAGCCCCCTCGAAGCCCTCCTAAACGCTTCGAAGGATGGCTCGTTTCCGCAAAACCCCAGGTGGGCAAGGCTTCAAAAGCAAGAGTTGTGAATCGGGCGAGCTTGGCGCAGGCAGACCGAGCATTGGGGCGCGCGGAAAATTGCGAATGGCGGGCGTTTTGACCACTTCTTCGCGGGGGTGCGGACGAATAGTTGGACCGTTTGGTCCGGTCAGGAGTCCGTATGTACAGCCAAGACTCAAAGGACGAA
>CAKUIK010000039.1 GCA_934661005.1 uncultured Slackia sp. | reverse complement strand
GGATGAGCCCCAGCCAATACAGGAAATCGCTAGGCCTGGCCGCCTAGCGTCTCCAGTAAATGGGGCGCACCCCCCGAGCAAATTTGACACCACGCCAAACAAATGTGTGCCACATCGAGCTTCCATTCTGCTTTGTTATACTCAACCCACTCGGCCGCGCAATGCGGCTTTTGGTGTTTGGCAAGACGCATGGAATATAAACCATGCCCAACAATGATAAGGCGGCGACATGCTGATAGACGCGCTCACGCGTGCGCTTCGCGAAAGCGGTGCGCTTGCGGCGGTTTATGACAAACTCGATGCGGGCAGCGATGCAGCACTCGGCATTGCTTCCTCGGCGCGCGCGTTCGCCGTTGCGGCGCGTTTCGCCGACACTCCACAGCCTATGCTTGTCGTAGTGCCCGGCGAAGATGCCGCTTCGAACTTCGCGCGCTCGCTCGCGTCGTATGTCGGCGACGAAACCGTGCTGCATTTTCCCGCGCGAAGCGATTTTCCCTTTGCACCGAAACACCCTGATGCGCGCGAGGTTGCGCATCGAACGGCAGCCGGCTGGGCGCTCCAACGTGGCGAGGAAAAAATCGTCGTCGCAAGCGGTGCCGCGCTCATTCGCGCATTGCCGCCCCATGAAAAACGCGTTTTCGCCCCCGTCATTTTCAATCGCGACGCAGAACCCATCGATGCCGCCACGGGTGAAGTGCTCACATTCGACGAGGTTGAACGAGCCCTCGTAGCACGCGGCTTTGAAAATACCGGCGACGCCATCGAAGGCCCCGGCACATTCTGCGTGCGCGGCGGCGTCATTGACGTCTTCCCGGGCGATACAGGCTTTCCCGTGCGCCTCGACTTTTTCGGAGACGAGATTGACGAGATTCGCCGAATCGTACCCTCGACGGGCCAAACGATCACGTCGCTCAACGAAGCGGCCATATTCCCCGTGCGTGAATACCACCTGAGCGGCGCCGCACTGTATAAAGCCTCGAAAGCGACAGCGAAAAAAGCCGAAACCGACCCTGTGTGGCGCGAAATTTTCGAGTGGATCGATTCGGGCAACGATCACGACGGCGTTGACGCCGCCTTGCCTCTCATGTACGACAACCTCGAAATTCTGGCAGATTACGCAAGCGATGCCGTGCTCACCGTGCTCGACGAGCCACGCAGCATCATCGACGATGCCATGCGCTCCTTCGACGACGCCGCATCGCGCGCCGCGGGCAGCCATATTCCCCTTGACGGGCTCTACGTTCCAGCGCCAAAGCTCGACTTTGGAAATAACCAGCGCTTCACGCTCGCTTCCATCATGCGCGTGGGCGGCATGCTCGATGCCGAGCTCCCCGTGAAACGCACCGACGTGGCAGGCGATTCGGAAAAGCTCATCGCGCGCCTGAGAACGCTCGTCGAACAGCATTACACCGTGGTATTTTCCGTGCCGAATTTCCGCGCGCGAGAAGACATGAAACTTTTTTGCGTCGACAATTCGCTGCCCATGCATGAAATTCTTGACTCGGCACCCGACGACGACGCCGACTCCGACGCAGATACACCACAAGCCATCACGCCCGCTCAGGCGAAACGCGCGAAAGCGCTCAGCGATCACCCCTGCTGGCACCGCGACGTGCGAGCCCTGAAAAAAGGCGTCGTGAACATCGTCGACGTCGACATTCCCCTGGGCATGGTTATTCCTGCGGCGAAAATCGGCATGATTTCAATCCACGACACGCAAGGCCGCGGCTCGAGCGTGCGAAATCGCCGCCATATCGACATCACCGAAGTTACATTCCCGTTCAAGCCGGGCGATTATGTCGTGCACGCAGTACACGGCGTGGCCCTGTTCAAAGAAATCGTTCGCCAAGAAGTTTCGGGCGTTGTGCGCGATTATCTGCTTTTGCAATATGCGGAAGGCGATGCGCTCTATGTGCCGGTCGAACAGCTCGACCGCGTCACGCGCTACGTTGGCCCCGAAGGCGCAAGCCCGCGCCTCACGCGCCTGAATACGAGCGACTGGTCACGACAGCTGAGCAAGGCGAAGAAAGCCGCGAAAAAACTCGCGTTCGACCTCGTCGACGTATATACGCGCCGCGCAAGCGCGCAGGGATTCCGCTATTCGCCCGACACCCCTTGGCAACGCGAGATGGAAGATTCGTTCCCCTATACGGAAACCGCCGACCAGCTTTCTGCAATCGCCGAGGTAAAAGCCGACATGCAGTCGCCTAAACCCATGGATCGCCTCGTGTGCGGCGACGTGGGCTTCGGCAAAACCGAGGTCGCACTGCGAGCGGCCTTTAAGACAACGCAAGACAACAAGCAGGTCATGGTACTGTGCCCAACCACGATTCTGGCGCAACAGCACTACCAAACATTCAAAGACCGTTTCGACGAATTCGGCGTAACCGTAGAGGTGCTTTCACGTTTTCGCTCGCCTGCAGAAATGAAGGCGGCGCTCGAAGGCTTCGAAAAAGGCACCGTGCAAGTGCTCGTCGGCACCCATCGCTTACTCTCACGCGACGTGAACCCGCATGATCTAGGCCTCGTCATCATTGACGAAGAGCAGCGATTCGGCGTGCAGCACAAAGAACAACTCAAGAACCTGCGCGAGCAAATCGACGTACTCACGCTTTCGGCGACCCCCATTCCGCGCACCATGCAAATGAGCCTCTCGGGCGTACGCGACATGAGCCTCATCCTCACTCCACCGGGCAACAGGCGTCCCGTCGAAGTGCACGTGGGCGAATGGGATGTGGACGTGGTGAGCGACGCCATTCGTCGCGAGCTGCATCGTGGGGGACAGGTGTATTACGTAAGCAATCGCGTGCGCACGATTGAAGAAGCGGTGCGGCGCGTGCAAGAAGCGGCGGGCGAGGCCCGCATCGGCGTCGCGCATGGCCAAATGGGCAAAGAAGAGCTCGAACGCGTGATGGAAGATTTCAGCGCGGGCGAGATCGATGTGCTCGTCGCCACCACGATTATCGAGAGCGGCATCGACAACCCCCATACCAACACGCTCATCATCGAGGACTCGCAACGCCTTGGCCTCGCGCAAATGTACCAGCTCAAGGGCCGCGTAGGTCGTTCAAATAGGCAGGCGTACGCCTATTTCATGTTCCCCGAGCATGTAAGCCTCACCGAAGAAGCGCAGCAACGCCTCGAAGCCATCAACGAGCACACCGATTTGGGTAGCGGCATGCGCGTTGCCATGCGCGACCTCGAGATTCGAGGAGCGGGCGACCTTCTTGGCGCCGAACAAAGCGGCAACATGTCGGCCGTCGGCTTCGATTTGTTCGCGCAAATGATTTCAAGCGCCGTCGATGCGGCGCGTGCGGGAGAAGGCGCGGCGGACACCTTGCCGCCGGCGCTTTCCGACATCACGGTGAACATTCCCGTGCATGCCTACATTGCAGAAGAATACATTCCCGATACCGACAAGCGCGTTTTGCTCTACAGACGCCTGGCCTGCGCCGATACGCTCGGTGCGGTTGACGACTTGCGAGAGGCGACACGCGCGGCGCACCCCGATATGCCCGAAGCGTGCGAGAACCTCTTCCTGCGCTCGAAGATTCGCGCATGGGCCAACGAGGTCGGCGTGAAGGTCATCACGGTTGTCGGCGGCAAGCTCACCGTCGAGCCCATCGCCGTGCCCGACAGCACGATGACGCCGCTTCGCCGCGAAGGCGCCCGCTACGTCGCGCAAACAAAGAAACTGCATGTTCCCATGAAACACTTCGAGAGCGATCAGCCCGAAAACTTCATGAGCGACATTTGGGAATTCCTTTTCAGCCTGAAGCCGATCGATTCGGCTGGATTGCCGCTTGACACGCCCGACAACACCGCAGGAAAGAAGACCGCAGGCACTGCAGCGGTGCGTTCCGGCGCAGCGAGCGCATCGAGCAAACGCGCAACAAACACCGCCAGCGCGGGCCTTAGAGGACGAGCATCGGGCAAAGAGGATACAAATGCTCCCGCAAAGGGGAAGCCGAAGGCAACGAACACCTATGTCGGAGGCGCGCGCGTTACCCGCAAGCCGAAAGTGAAGCTCAATATTCCCACGCCGCCGAAAAACCCCTCGGCACCCGTTGCAGGCGATGGCCGCCCCGTGCCTTTCACGCCCGATCGGCCCGCAATTGCCCCCGATGGAAGACCCGCTTCGAACGGAACACGCGCACGCGGAAGCAGAACGAGGGGCACGAATCACCGATGACGCAGCGAATAAGAAGCGATACGAAAAAGAAGCCTGCGACGAGACATTCCTCCTCGTCGCAGGCTCGAGAAAAAGCGCTCGGTACAACGCCGAAATCGTGCGCCACTCGCGCAACAACCGCAAAAACCGCTCCCTCATCTAAAAAGAAGCCATCGCGTGCGCAGGCTCAAACCAAGCAGGAGCAAACAGGCATCGCGAACAGGAAAAATGCGGCATTAAGCAACACGGCACGAGCAAAATCGAAGACGACCCAGGCGAAGCGAAGTGGAAAAACGAAGCCTTCCGCAGGGAGCCGAACAGCGAAAAAGCGGGCAAGTAAGCAAAAGCATACCCTGCTTACCGCGGCATACGACATGATAAGCACCGCAGGAACGCTCATCGGCCATTACTCCAAACGGGCAATAATCGCATTCATCGTCGCCCTCGTGCTGGCCGTTGGCGCTATAGGAACCGCAGTGACCACCGAAGCGCGCATCCAAGCCGATCTCGACGGCATGCCAAGTTACATCACGGAAGACATGGTTGCTGAAGCGCGATCCATGCAGGCGCACTATGGGCACCCAGCAGGTTGCACGATTGCGCAAATCATTGCAGAAAGCGCCTATCAGGGCGACCTGTCGCAGCTCGCGAAGGAAGACCACAACTTGTTCGGCATGAAGTGGGCGAATTCGTTCGCAGGATGCAATGGGGTAGTGGGGCCCGCGAATTGGGATACCAACGAGGAATATGATGGACAATACGTCCAAATCAACGACGCGTTTATCGAATTCGAAAGCGACAAAGCCTGCATTCGATTCCGCTCCGAAGTATTCCTGCAAGCTTCCACATACGCCGACAACGCCCTTATCCAGCAGGCGATCGCCGATCGCTCATCGAAGCTCATGGCCGAAGGGCTCCAAGATGCCGGATGGGCAACCGATAGCAGCTACGCGGATAAGCTCATTGCAATCATGGACGAATACGACTTATACCGCTTCGACATCTAGAGCGATTATCGAGCATGACTCCCTCGACTACCCCAAGTACAACAAAAGCGGCTCCCCGCATCGGGGGAGCCGCTTTCTTTATGCATGCCGTCAAGCGAAGGGAGGGAAGGTTCTGACGGCTGCTTCGTATTGGAAAAGGGAGGGGGCAATTAACCGCTTACGCGTTTGCCGGTTCGGCATCAACTGCCTCGGCGACATCGGCGGCAGACTCTTCGGCCTTGGCTTCTTTAACGGGAGCATCTTCCTTAGGAGCCTCAAGCTTTTTCGCGGCTGCCTTCTTCTTGCGCTTCGGAGCCTCTTCTTCCTCGGCTTCCTTCACAACATCCTTATCGGTGCCAAGGCCTTCACGGAAATTGTGAATCGTGCGGCCGAGCGAACGACCGAGCTTCGGAAGATGCTTGGGGCCGAAGATCAAAAGAGCCACAGCAAGAATAATGAGCAGTTCGGGAACTCCAAGACCAAGAATTTTCATAACGCGTAACTCCTTATAGGTGCGGTTGCATGCCTGCAGTGCTTGTTGACGCTTTGCAGAATACTCCCGCACCGTGTAGGGCGACTATCATGCAGCTTTAGGAAACCCCAGCTCACAACGTCATCATTTGTCATGCACGTTGAGTATTCGCCGATTATTCGTCCTTTTCGCTCGTATTTTCGCGCGATTCGTCAGACCCATCGGCAAGCAGCTCAGCCTTCACCGCATCGCCCGGCATGCCCTGCCAGCGCTCGTGGTTCCATTTCTCAAGATTGGTGGAATGGCGCATTTGGATGAGCTCGAGCACAACAGCGAACACCATGGCGAAGTACACCATGAGCTTCTCCATGTGCATATCGAGCACTTCGATGCCGGAGTTGATGCCCAAGCTGTCAAGCACAAGCAGAACGCCGATAACGGAAATGAATACGAGGGCGAGGATTTTCATTTCCGTATGCTTGTTAATGAAGTCGGAAATAGGATCGATGAAGAGCATCATCACGACGATGGCGATCATGACCGCCATGATCATGATAATAAGGTGGTCGGCAAGGCCCACCGCGGTAATAACCGAATCGATGGAGAAAACGACGTCCATCACCATGATGGTTGCAATAGCCTGCGCAAGGCCAATCTGCCGCAGCGTTTTATGCTCCTCGGAATGTTCGGCCTTCTCTTCGGTGAGCGCCAGCACATCGCGGAGCTCATCGATGCCCTTGTAAATAAGATACGCGCCGCCCAGCAGCAACACGAAGTCGCGCACGCAGAAACCATGGGCCCAAAAGCCGAGGTCGAGCGAGAACAAAGGCTTGGTCATATGCACCAAATAACTCGCGAAGCACAGGAAAATGCAGCGCGAAATCATGGCGCCCAAAAGGCCGAGCTTGCGGCCGATGTGCTGTTTTTCAGCGGGAAGCCTGCTTGAGGTAATAGAGATGAAGACGATGTTGTCAACGCCGAGCACAATCTCCAAGAAAATGAGCGTGACCAGCGAAATCCATGCTTCTGGTGTGGTGAAAATCGATAAATCCATGGTGCTCCTTTCGGCCGAAACGCAAAAAGGAACACGACCTCTAAGCGCCCAAGCCATTACATGCTTACAGTAGCGCCAAGAGTCTTGTTATTTAAGACACGCCAGGTGAAACACCGGGTCTGTTGACGTGCCGCACCCAGGGAAAATCACGGGTGCCAACTACTCCCCCTTAGACAAACGAGACGGTTTAATCGCCGCCTTCGCGTGAGTGATATAATGACGGAGTTTTTTGCAACCAAGAACAGGATTGCTATGAATTTCACGAAACTACCGTTCCGCAAACAAAATCAGATCGACGAAGGACCAATGAGAACCCTTGACGGCTCTTCTCTTGCACGGCCTTTTGACCCGCCGAAGCCCGTGTTCGTGGCTTCGCTCGTGTTCGCGATTATCGCGGCGGTCATCGGCGGCCGCTACGCCTTCGGCATAATCGACGGAGTGCTCCATGGGGCAGAGCGCGACGCGGCAACCGTTGAAACGAACATCAACCGCGGCGTATCGTACGATTTGCCCATCATGGAAAACTACATCGCCCTCGATGACGCGACAATTCTGCAGTCGTTCGCCGATGCAGGCTTCCAGACTTACAACATGCTCGGCGAAGGGGAGGAAGGCGTCGACGTCATGAAATTCCCCAGCGACGTGTCGCTTGCCGACGCAGCGCTCGTCTACGCTAAGGGCATTTCCAGCATGGATGCCGTTACCGCCTCGAAATATCTCGTGGGTTCGTGGCGCTTCACGGTTTCCCATACGAATGGAACCGAAATGAAAGTGCGCTACTGCGACCTTGCCGCTGAAAACGCTCAAGACGCCGTTCAGCGTGCGTGGCAAAGCGAAGGCTGGGCCGACAACGGCAATGTAACCATCACGGCCGAGGGCGTTGACGAGATTGGCAACACCTATCGCGAAGGCACCATCGAAACGGACAGCGGCACGCATAATTGGCGCATTTCCGTGTGCGACCTCGATGGCGTCTACAGCATTTCCGGCCTGCCGAGCACCGCGCAATACGTAGGCATTCGCATGAGCTAACCCGTTAAATGCTCGTAGCGTTTAACGAGCAACGAGCCCATTTTGAACCGAACGCTCGCCATTGAAAAACTTATTAAATGCTGCAAGCATTTAATAAGTTTTATAAGAGCAATCGGCCTCGAAATACAAAAAGCGACCCGGCTGGGCGTAATCGCATACAGCCGGGTCGCGTCACTCAAACTCGTCAAGTTCGCCAACCTTGCCACTTGTTAAAGCTCGTAGCGTTTTACAAGTCCTACCGCGCAAGCTACTCAAACAAGGCTTTGCCCTCGTCGGAAATAACAACACGCGCCGCCTTCGGCAAAACACGCGCCACGAAGGGCGTTTTGCTCTTCGGAACCTCGCCGTCGTATTGAATCTCAAACGCGGGATCGGCGTCAACCCGAATTTCTTTGCCCTGATAAATCTCAAGGGAATCGCCGCGCTCGGGGAAATCGCCATCGCGATCGAGCATCGCGGCAAACACCGCAGGGAGCAACTCAAAGGCGTTCTTCGCCTTCATGACAATCACATCGAGCATGCCATCGCGGGGCTGATTCGTATGGGTAAACGAAATATCGAATTGAATCTTCGAGAAATTGATCACCAGCACGCCCAAGCCCTCGGTTTCATGGCGCTCGCCATCGATGGTCACGGCGATTTTCGAACGCTGAGGCGCAATATTGGTGCCTGCAGCCAAAAAATATGCAACTGTGCCGAAGAATTTCTTGTTCGGAGCAGCACTTTCCATAATGGTGGCATCGTAGCCCGCGCCCGCCATAATCATGAAACCGTGCTTTTCGCCTTCTGCTTCGATTTCGGCAACATCGAAATCGAGCGTCTCGCAGCGGCGGGCGAGCTTCGCCAAAGCATGGGGCTCGTTCGGCTCCGCCAAATTAAGCGAGAGCAAATTCGCCGTTCCCGCAGGGTAGGGCAGAAGCGGCACGCCCGAATTCGCAAGGGCGTACGCAACCGAGGTAACCGTGCCATCGCCTCCAGAAGCAACAACCAAATCGAAATCGGACGCGTCTTCAAGCAGACCGCCAATCGGCGTGGTGCCATCGGTTGACCGCATGCACACCTCGTCGCCATCTTCCGTAAATGAGCGCACAAAATCGTAAATGGAGCCATCGCGGTATCCAGATGCGAGATTGTTGATGATAAGTGCTTTCATCGCGCATTCCCCCTCTCTACCGTTAAGATGGTACTACATACAAAACGAAACGAACGTAACTAAAGGAAAACCGTTGTACATCACCACTCGCAAGCAGTTGGAACAATTCATCGATCGCGCCCGCGTGAGCGAAGTGCTCGCAGTCGACACCGAATTCCTCCGCGAGAAAACATACTGGCCCAAGCTTTGCCTCATCCAAATGGGAACCGAGAAGGAGAGCGTAGCCATCGATCCCTTCGCCTTCGACAGCCTTGAGCCGCTCAAGGAGCTCTTCACGAATAAGAAAATCGTGAAGCTCTTTCACGCCGCCTCGCAAGACCTCGAAATTATCCACCACGAACTTGGGGTGCTTCCGGAGCCGATTTTCGACACCCAAATCGCCGCGTCTCTGCTCGGCGGAACGCTGCAGGTCGGCTATGGAGCGCTCGTCATGAGCGAATGCGGTGTAAAGCTGAAGAAGGCCGACTCTTTCACCGATTGGAGCCGTCGACCACTCACCGACTCGCAAATCGAATACGCGCTCGACGATGTCGTGTATCTGCCCAAGATGTATCGTTCCATGACCGCCGAACTCGAAAAACTCGGTCGCCTTCATTGGCTCGACAACGACTTCGCCGAGCTTTCCAACCCGGAAAAATACACCGAAGACCCCTACGAGCGCTGGCGCCGCCTTCGCCGCGTGAACCAGCTTTCCCGCCGCCAGCTTTCCGCTGCGCGCGAAATCGCCGCCTGGCGAGAAATCACCGCGATGAAACGCGATATTCCCCGCAAATGGATTTGCTCCGACGAGCAAATCGTCGAAGCATGCAAACGCGAGCCGCGCACACTCGATGACCTCTTCATGGTACGCGGCATTCGCGGAGCGCTGAAGATGGATGACGCCCGCGCCGTGCTGCGCGCATGCATCGCGGGCCTCGACGCACCCAAAGAATCGTGGCCCGAGCTGCCGAAACCCCCAAAGAGCGAGGCGAATGTCGACGCGCAGGTCGACCTGCTTTCGTCGCTCGTAAAGCTTCGAGCGAAGGAAAACGGAGTGGCATTCGGCGTGCTCGCATCGCATGACGACCTCACCAAAATCGCGCGTGGCCATTACGACCAGACCGACGTGCTCAAAGGCTGGAGACGCACGCTTGTCGGCAACGATTTGCTGGCGCTCATGAATGGGGAACTCGCTCTCACTATTGAAGGTGGCGTGGTAAAAGTAACGAACGATTCACAACACGCCTAAAGCAAACTTTCGTTCGCTAAACTATGCGCAGACTGAATGCCGAACCCAACGGCGCACGCAGCGCCCGCAAGGCGCATACCGTAAAGGATTGATGAAAATGATTATGGTCGGAAATGACATGGGCTTGTATATCGCCGTTATGGTGCTCACGCTCGCCATCGGCGGCGGCGCCCAGTGGTACGTCACCACAATGCTGCACAAATATCAGAAGATTCCCTGCTCGTTTAATATCACGGGCGCGCAAATGGCTCGCAAAATGAGCATCGACAAGGGCATTTCCAATGTCGGCGTCCTTTCTGGCGGCCCCAGCCAAGACTTCTTCGACCCGCGCAGCAACTCGGTCACGCTCGACCCCGACGCATACCATACGACTTCCATCACCGCGGTCGCTACCGCCGTGCATGAAATGGGCCACGCAACCCAGCACGCAGAAGGCTACAGCATGATGAAGTTTCGCAGCGCGCTTGTTCCCGTGGTGAACCTGTGTTCCAATGCCTGGATCATCATCTTCATGATCGGACTGTTCGCAGGTGCCGCAGGCGGTACTTTCATCAAGCTCGCCATTATCATGTTTGCCGCCACGCTGCTGTTCCAGCTGGTCACGCTGCCTGTCGAATTCGACGCATCCCGCCGCGGCCTTGCATACCTGAAGGCATCTGGCATGAACGGCGCTGAGCTTGCAGGCGCGTCCAACGTGCTTCGCGCATGCGCCCTTACCTACGTTGCCGCCGCGCTCACCTCGCTTTTGCAGCTGATTTACATGGTTCTTTCGACGCGCTCGGAAGACTAAACACCCATGCTGGCTTCGCAGGTCGAACAACAACAAGACAGCGACGAAAAAAAGCCCTTGAGCATTTCCGAGGCGCTCGATGTCGCCAAAGGTTCGCTTGAGAAGCTGAAGCTGCGCGTGCTCGGCGAAGTTTCGGAAGTCAACGTCAAGCGGGGATACGCCAACGCGTATTTCACATTAAAAGACGAAACGGGCACGCTGCCTTGCCAAATGTGGCACGACCGATTCGAAAAATGCGGCGTTACGCTCGAGGTGGGCATGATGGTCGAACTCGTCGGCCGATTCTCGCTCTACCCGAAAAAAGGACGCATGCATTTTCAGGTATTTGCCATATCGGTGGCGGGCGAGGGCATGCTGCGCCAACAGGTCGCGATGCTCCAGCGCCAGCTCGAGGCCGAAGGCCTCATGGCGCCGGAACGCAAGGTTGCTGTACCTGCATACCCCATGAAAATCGGAGTAGTCACTTCACCACGAGGCGATGCGATTCACGATGTCCTGCGCACCACGCGCCGCAGGTTCCCGCTCGCGCACGTGTATGTGGCTGGCGTGCCCGTCGAAGGGGCGAATGCGCCGCAATACATCATTGAAGGCATGCGCGCGTGTTTTCGAGCCCGCGTCGAAGTCATTCTACTCGTACGCGGCGGCGGGAGTTACGAAGACCTCATGCCCTTCAACGATGAGCAACTCGCCCGTGCCATTGTGAAATGCCCGATACCCATTGTTACCGGAATTGGACATGAGCCCGATACGACGATTGCCGACCTGGTCGGGGATTTGCGAGCATCAACGCCCACGGGTGCCGCCGAAGCCGTCACCGTGCAAACATCCCAGCTGCTCGCGCAGCTGCAATCGACGGGGGAATACCTCGCCCAACGCCAGCAGCAACGAATCCAGCACGCTGCGCTTTCGTTGGAACGATACGCCACGCGACCGATATTCAAAGACCCCCGCTCACTGTTTGCGAACGACCTCATTACGCTCGATATACTACACGACAGGCTCTTCCGTGCATTGCCCGCCAATCTCGAACGCGATGAGGCGAGGCTCGCAATATATGCTTCACGCCTCGCTGTAAAACCGGCGGTTCTCGATCGCACGTCAGCGAAGCTCGAGAACTACACCGCGCGTCTTCGCAGTTCAACCGCATCGCTTGACCGCGCCCGGTTGCAACTGATCGCGCAGCGCGATAGGCTTCGTGAGGTTTCTTCGAAGCTTCTCACGCCCGCGCAGCATGAAGTCGCCCTGAAAGCGGGGCGCCTTCATGACCTCTCGCCGCTTGCAACGCTCGCGCGAGGCTACGCAATCGCACGCGACGCCGAAGGGCGCATCGTGAAACGCGCATCAACGCTTTCGCCAGGCGATGCCCTTGAAGTGGCCGTTGCCGACGGCACGATTTCTGCGACCGTGAACTCAATATGCGTTTCGGAAAGGAGCGACGCATGACCGATACTAACAATGCGAACGAGCTCAAAGAGGTAAGCGATCTTACGTTTCGCGAGGCCATGGCCGAACTCGACAGAACCGTCGCCACGCTCGAGAGCAACTCGCTCGAACTCGAAGAGAGCCTGAAGGCCTATGAACGCGGCGTAGCATTGCTCGCCGACCTGCAAGCGAGGCTCACGAATGCCCAGCAAAAAGTCGACGTGCTCATGGGCCAACTCGACGCTCCCGCCGACGATGCGACCACTGACAGCACTCTTTCGTAGTATTCTTGGCATTTGCATTACACTAATATGCATAAATCTCTCAAAGCGCGCAGTGCGCGAGAAAGGCAGCATGTCATATGACCGACTGCGTATTCTGCAAAATTGCCGCTGGCGAAATTCCTGCCAGCGTTGTGTACGAGGACGATAAGGTTATCGCATTTGACGACGTCGAGCCCCAAATGCCCGTGCACACGCTCATCATTCCCAAGCGGCATTTCGCCAACATCGGCGACGGCCTGCCGGACGATCTTATGGGACACCTTTTCAATACGGTAAAGAAGGTTGCCGAAATCAAGGGCATCAATAAGACCGGCTATCGCGTCATCGTGAACACCGGCGACGACGCCCAGCAATCGGTTCATCACATCCATGTGCACGTTTTGGGCGGCGCACCGATGAACTCCGGCTCGCCGGCTCTCTAAACTCGTTCGACACGGGGGAACTTCGTGAAAATTCTCGTCATCAACGCTGGGTCTTCCTCGCTGAAATACCAGCTCATCGATACCGATAACAATAAAATGCTCGCCAAGGGCCTGTGCGAGAGAGTCGGAAGCAAAGACTCCTACATCAAGCATGGCGCCGACAAAGACGAGCGCATCTTCGCTCAATACATGGCCGACCACGAAGAGGCTTTGGCCGTTGTCTTCGACGCCTTGTGCCACAGCGAACGCTCGACCATCCATTCCATTAACGAGATCGATGCCATTGGCCACCGCATCGTGCATGGCGGCAACTACTTCGATTCCTCGGTGCTCATTACTCCCGATGTCATCAAGAAGATAGAAAGCCTGTGCACGCTGGCGCCGCTGCACAACCCGCCCGCGCTGAAGTGCATCAACGTATGCCAGAGCATGGCTCCTGACATGCCGCAGGTTGCCGTTTTCGACACGTCGTTCTTCCAGTCGCTTCCGGCTTCGGCATACATGTACCCGCTGCCGTATGAACTGTGCGAGAAGCATCAGATTCGCAAATATGGCGCCCATGGCACCTCGCACCGTTATATCGCGCAGCGCTGCGCGGCGCTCATGGAGCAACCGCTCGAAGATTTGAAAATCATCACGTGCCACCTAGGCAACGGGTGCTCGATTTCCGCAGTTGACCATGGTATTGCCGTCGATACCTCGATGGGCTTCACTCCGCTCGACGGTCTTATGATGGGCACGCGTTGCGGTGCCATCGACCCGGCAATCATTCCTTTTTTGGAAGAAGCCGAAGACCTTACGCCGCCGCAAATCAACGAGCTCATGAACAAAAAGTCGGGCTTGCTCGGTGTTTCGGGCATCAGCAACGACATGCGCGACGTGCGCAAGGGTGCTGAAGAAGGCAACGAGCGCGCGATACTCGCCTATGAAATGTACGCGCATTCCATTCGCAAATACCTCGGTCAATACCTCGTTGAAATGGCCGGCTGCGATGCGATCGTGCTTACTGCGGGCGTCGGCGAGAACTGCGACCGCATGCGCCGCATCGTGTTCGCGGGTCTCCAGCCGCTCGGCATCATCCTCGACCAGGAAAAGAACCGCCGCGACTACCACGGCAAAGAACGATTCATCTCGCGCGACGATTCGCCCGTTAAGATTATCGTCATTCCCACCAACGAGGAATTCATGATTGCCCAAGACACGCTCAAGATTGTGTCGGGCATCCAGAAATAGCATTCGCATCTACGCGAAGGACCCGTGCTTTATTGCCAGCGACGCATAGCGCCTGGGATCAAAGCACGGGTCCTTTGTTGTTTCGCGCCATGAACCACAATGACGCTTGCAACCGCGAACGCCGCTGCAAGAAGCGCTCCAAATATACGGAAGCCTCAAGGCGGCATAGCCGCACTCCGAGTTTTCCGTAATACGAAAATGGGCCGCACATGGCGGCCCAACGTAGAAAATCGCGGGAGAAAACCCGCATCTAAGAGACGACTTACGCTTCCTGTGCCTGCACGGCGGTAATGGCGATAACGCCCAAAACATCATCCGCGGAGCAGCCGCGAGACAGGTCGTTCATCGGTGCGCCCAAGCCCTGAGTGATGGGGCCGTACGCCTCTGCCTTTGCCAGGCGCTGCACCAGCTTATAGCCAATGTTTGCGGCATCGAGGTCGGGGAACACCAGAACGTTCGCTTTGCCAGCAACGGGGGAGTCGGGAGCCTTGCTTGCTGCAACGCTGGGAACCAGCGCGGCGTCAGCCTGCAGTTCGCCATCGATAGCGAACTCGGGGGCCTTCTGCTTGGCGAGAGCCAGAGCTTCGACGACCTTTTGCGTATCGCCATCCTTCACCGAGCCGTAGCTCGAATGGGAAAGCATCGCAACGCGAGCCTCGGCACCCAAAAGCTTCTCATAGCTCTTCGCGGTTGCCACGGCGATTTCGGAAAGATCCTCGGCATTCGGCTGAATGCATACGGCGCAATCGCTGAACATGAAGGTGCCCGCATCGCCGAACTCGCAATTCGGAACCTCCATGACGAAGAAAGAGCTCACGAGCTTGCTGCCAGGCGCGGTTTTAATAATGCGCAAAGCCGGATGCAGCACGTCTTTCGTAGCGTGGCACGCGCCACCAACCAAGCCATCGGCACGGCCCGTCTTCAGCAGCATCGTGCCGAAATACATGACGTCATCCATTTGAGCTTCTGCCTCTTCAGGGGTAACGCCCTTGCTCTTGCGCAGCTCATAGAACGCCTCGGCCATTTCTTTGCGAAGCTCGCCTTCGGTGTTGTCGATAATGGTCGCCCCATCAAGCTTGTAGCCCTTCGCAGCGACTTCCTCAGGATTGCCGACGATCACGATGTTTGCCAAACCCTGCTCAAGCGCCTTTTCGGCAGCTTCCAGGATGCGCTCGTCATTGCCTTCCGGCAAAACGATGGTCTTCTTATCGGCCTTTGCGCGGTCGATCATGGTGCTCAGAAACGTTGCCATGCAGCGTCCTTTCTCTTGAATCTGCATACCGCCAATAATAACGCAGAGCGCAGCTCTGGCGTTTTATCTACATTCATTCTGGTGATTTCATAGGCTGAACGGCAGCGGGGAAGCGGCATCATGCGATTTCCCTATAATAGAGGCGCTTGAGGTATCGCCGGTGCGAAAGGCGCATGCATTTCGCGTTTCGCACGGTCGATATGGAAACATTGCCGGGTCGTATGCATTTGCATGCATGGCCCCGAAAGGGTTCATAAATGAAAACCATTTCATTCGCCGTTCCTTGTTACAACTCCGCCGCGTACATGGACAAGTGCATCGAGTCGCTGCTCGCATGCGACGAAGGCAAGGGCGACATCGAAATCCTCATCGTCGATGACGGTTCTACGAAAGACAACACCGCCGAAATCGCCGATGCGTGGCAGGCGAAGCACCCCGAGACCATTCGCGCGATCCATAAGCCCAACGGCGGCCATGGTTCAGCCGTGAATACCGGTCTCGCAAACGCCGAGGGCCGCTATTTCAAGGTCGTCGACTCCGATGACTGGCTCGATAAAGATGCCATGCACGAAGTCATGGCGTACTTGCGCCGACAAATGGAACTTGCCGAGCCCACCGATATGGTCATTGCCAATTATGTATACGAAAAAGTGCATGAAGGCACCCGTACTGTCATGGGTTACAAAAACGTTTTCCCCGTGGGCGAGGAATTCGGCTGGGACGACACCAAACATTTCCGTCAATCGCAATACCTGCTCATGCATTCGGTCATCTATCGAACCGAACTTCTGCAAGATTTAGGCCTGAAGCTTCCCGAGCACACGTTCTATGTTGATAACATTTTCGTGTTCGAACCGCTGCCGAGCGTTCGCACGATGTACTACCTTGACGTTGACATGTATCGCTATTTCATTGGCCGCGAAGACCAAAGCGTGAACGAGAAAATCATGTACGCGCGCCGCGACCAGCAGCTTCGCGTAACGCGAATCATGATTGACGCCATGAACGAGGCGGAAATTGAGTCTAAAAAGCTCGAACGCTACATGCTCAACTACCTCTCAATGATGATGTGCATTTGCTCGATATTCCTGCGCATGGAAAAGACCGAGGAGAACGAGAAAGACCGCAGCGCCATTTGGGAATACCTCAAGAATAAAAACCCCGAGCTCTATAAACGCGTTAAGAATACCGCGCTGAACTGGGGAACGAACATTCCCACGGAAGCGGGCCGCCAATTCGGCCTTGCGGCTTACCACCTCGCGCAAAAGATTTTCAAATTCAACTAACATGCCAAACGGCCCCGCTGGGGCCGTTTTTCGTCTTGAAGGCACTTGCTAAAGACCGAGTTGGAAGCCGTCGCGCGCACGCTTCCCGTCAATTTCGCAGTGGCCGCTCGTTCGTGGCGAAATACGCTGGCATAAGCCCCGAAGAAAGGCTACCGGGAATAATCGGAGGGATTTTTCGCCGCAGTACCAGTGGTTTTGTCTTTGAATAGTAAATCGCGACCAAAAAAGACCGCCCCTTCACCAAATCGGTCTTTCACTTTATCGGTCGCTTTCGAAAGATTCCTTCCGACGTCTGAACTCAGCGCCGGCTTTTCGCAGGCAGGCCGCTCATCGGCGCTAGAATCGAAAAGGCCAGCATCGAAGAGAGAGTCCTGCACGACATCTTCAGCGTCGAAATGAGACACGGCAACCCCGACCAAACGCACGCGCATTCCCGGCTTCCATATTTGAGAAATCATGCGACGAATCTCGGGCATGAATATATGCTCGTTATCGTCGCGCGTGCGAAGTTGCGTTTGACAACTTTTCGTCGTGCGGTCAGCGAATCGGAGTTTCAAGGCAAGCGTTGAACCCTTAAGCCCATTCTTCCGCAGACGGCGAGCCACTTTCGTGGCAAGCATATGTGCCGCGTTTTCAATAGCATCGAAAGAAACAAGGTCATGAGAAAAGGTCATTTCATTAGAAACCGATTTCACGGTTTCGTCTCGCTTTACGGCCGTTGCGTCGATTCCCAAGCAGCGCATGCGCATCATCTCGCCGTTCTTGCCATAAATAGAGCGCAGTACATCTTCCGACGCCTCAGCCATATCGCCAAGCGTGCGAATACCATGCCTCAAAAGTTGCTCCTCGGCACGCTTGCCGACGCCCGACATAACGCGAATTGGCAAGGGGAAGAGGAATGAAAGCTCGCAGCCTGGGTAAATTACGGTAAGACCGCGAGGTTTATCCTGGTCAGAGGCAATTTTTGCAACTGTTTTACTCGTTCCGACGCCAACCGAGCACGTAACGCCAAGAGCCGCGACGCGCCTTTGGATTCTATCGGCAATAACAGCTGGATGCTCAAAGTTCACTTCGGTGGGGGAGACATCGACGAAAGCTTCATCGATGCTCACCTGCTGTACATGAGGGCTTTCATCGTGCAATATGGCCATAACCTGCGCGGACATTTCTTTATAACGGTCGAAATGGCCATGCGTCCAAATCGCGTGGGGACACAATTCGCGAGCCGCAGAAGCCGCCATGGCGGAATGCACGCCATAGGCACGCGCCTCATAGCTCGCAGTTGAAACGACCCCGTGCTTGTCGGCATCGCCACCGACGATGACGGGCTTACCGCGCCACGCCGGATGGTCAAGCTGCTCAACGGAAGCGAAAAACGCATCAAGATCGACCAGCAAGATAGCCGGTCCCGTCCATGGTTGCATATATGTCGAATCAAATTCCGCCATTTCGCTTTCTCACAGTACATCAACGGCACCTAAGGCGCAGTGTTCTTGCCAGGCTCCATGGTATCATGAAACAGGCAACTCCCCTGTTGCTATGTACAAATGTTCGATTTTATATCGAACGAAAGGAGCACGCATGAATTTGAGCAAGTCCACCTGCCGCAACCTCGCAATTGGCGGCATCGTATGCGCTGGCATCAGCATTGTGATTGGCGGTGCTTTGCTCGATATCGTTGGCTTCGTCATCGGATTCATCGCGTTGACTTCCGCCAAGAAAATGATTTCAGCAATGCCCGGCGATGTCTACGTCGAAAACGTTATGAAGCTCGCCAAAATCGCCGTTGTTGTGTCGCTGGTGGCGTTCATTGCAAATATCCTTACTGCCGTATTCCTCACGCCGGTCTTGGTCGATCAAGCCAACAGCATGGTCGCTCAATCGGCTTCAACGTTCTAAAAGAATGCATTCACAATACGATTCAAAGCATGTGGCCACAAACGATCATATAGAATCGCGAACACGAGCAGCACAATCGATGACGCCTCGAAAATAAAGCAATCTCGAAATCAGAGCCTTCCTCATATTTCAATATTGTGGAAGGCTCTCTATTTGCCATTCTGTATGCCACTGATGCATTGTGCATTGAAGAACTCAGTAATCTCACCTCAAATACGCAGTTTATAAGCTACGCGAACTTAGTTATCTATTATTCTGATAATACATGTTATGTAAAGTATCAGTGTGAGCCGTCACGCGGCCCCACGCGGTTTCACGAGCGCATCGCCGCAGCTCAAAACGCCCTTTTGCACCGTGAGAACTCGCAACGCCGCGTGAGAGCTCGTATAAAACGCCGATTTTTGTTGGCATTTTGTTGGCATTTTTGAAAAGGCGTAAAAAAGGGACGCCCGAAAGCGTCCCTTTTATTGATGCCCCTATGCGGGCCAAGCCTGGAACTTGTCCGAAGGCTCGTTGTACCATCCCGCGAAGTCCGCCGTGCCGCGAACGGTGTCGAGCCAGCCCTCGCGCGATACGGTCTGGGCGCGGTAGCAAACATCGCCGTCGATTTGGTATCCGTCGATGGTGTGGTTCCAGATGCCAGCCATGCCGTTCACGCTGTCCGACTTGTCGGCCTTGTACACCCAATCGAGCCAGCCGTCCTCGATGGTATGCACTCGGTACGCCTTCACGCCGTCGCCGTAGATGTAGAACATGTCGTGCTGAGCGAACGGCGCGCCTGCGTAGGCGTCCTCGCCGCCGCCCGTGTTGTCGGTGACCTCATCCCACCAGCCGCCGCCCTTGACGTGCAGCGCGTAGTGCACGTGGCGGCCAGAGGAAGGCACGGAAGGCTGCGGGGCCGCGGGAGCCGCGCCGCCGCACATCGCGTCGTACCATGCCTGGGCGCGTTGGATGTATTCGTCCTTCTGCGAGCCGTACAGCTCGCCAGGGCAGTCCGTCGCGCTCCAATGCTTGTGCGGGAACACGTTAACGCCCCACTCGGGACGGCCAAGCCCGTAATAGCGGCACAGCGCGGCGGTCAGATGCGCGCCAGACTCGACGGCCTCGGGATACACCGTCCACGGGCCGCGCTGGTCGTTCGCGTGCTCAATCGAAATCGAGCAGTCGTTGCCGCCGCTGCCGATGCCTACGCCGTCGCCGCAAGCCCACGCGCGGTCGGTGTCGTTCACGTGCTGCGTGATGCGGCCGCCTCGGTCTACGCAGTAGTGCGCCGACGTGCCAGCATTGCGCCACACGCGGTTGCAAGCGTCACCGTCCAGGTCGCCGCCCATGTGGTGAATCGTGATGTACTTGATTCCCCACGGTCGGCCAGCGCTGAAATTGCAGCCGAGCAGCTTGTACTCGTCGGGCTGAACGTTCTCGAAATCTGCCATTACTCCCCCTTCGGTTCGGTGTACTCCATCGCTCGCGAGCTGTCCCCGACCCCCTGCGTGGTCGGATCTACCACCACGCCGAGCGCGACCAGGATGTTCACGAGCAGAAACGCCGCCTGCGTCAGCTCGTCCTGAGCCACGGGCGGCACGAAGCCCAGAATGCCCGCCGCCTGGTAGCCGAACGCCAGCACGGCGGCGATGAGAGCCGTGAGCGTGGCCTTGTTCTTCAATCGCAAAACCCAATTGATGTTCATTCGTCCTCCTATCTCGGTATCTCCCCGCGAACCTCCAAATCGGTGTTCGCGTGCGCCATGAGCGCGTGAATGTAGTTGTTTCCGCCGAGCGCGTAGTAGCTCTCCGCGCGTCGGTTCATCGTCTCCAGCTCGCACGCGCTTATGTAGCCGTCCCTTTGCGCCGCCTCATACGACTGCACGATGGAAGCCTTGAGCGCATTGCGCTGGGCGTTCCGCATCGCGCCCCACTCTTCGCGAATCTCCGCCATCTGCTTCGACATGAAGCCCGCCAAGCCCGTAATCGCGGCCAGCGAGAGGCCGCTGATAACGCTCGCGGCAATTGCCGCCATATCCAATCGTCCCCCTTTCTGCCCGCGACCCGTCCATGATGCGATTCTATGGGCATGGTCACGCCCCGATGCCTTACCCTCGTAAGGGCCTCGCGCCGAGAAAATCCCAGACGTTTTCGGCGCCGGAATGCCGCCATGCGTCTGGGATTTTTGCGATGCGAAAGAGG
>CAKUIK010000038.1 GCA_934661005.1 uncultured Slackia sp. | reverse complement strand
AGAACGGCGCAATCCTAAAATACATACGGCACGCAGCCGCCGCCAATAAGCATCACAGCAGCGGTAACCGACGCCATAAACAGCGAGTCGCAACGATCGAGCAACCCACCATGACCAGGCATGATAGTGCCCGAATCTTTCACGCCGGAGTTGCGCTTGATGCGGCTTTCGGCCAAGTCGCCCAACACGCCAGAAAGCCCGCAAATCAGGCCGAACACGAGCGCCTGGGGAATCGCCATGTTCACGCCAGGAATCAGCGCGATAAGACACCAAATAGCCATGGAGCCCACCAAGCCGCCAATGAAGCCTTCCCAGCTTTTCTTCGGCGAGATGCGCGGCGCGAGCTTATGCTTGCCGAATTTGCTTCCCACCAAATACGCGAACGAGTCATTCGCCCACACGCTGCAGAAAATGCCGCACACGAGCACGCCGCCCCAAATGCCAGGCAGCGACATGCGCACCAGAATGAGGCTCGACAGCAGCAGGCCCGTGTACGCCGCGCCGAAAAACGACACGCCCACGTCGCCCACGCGCGCACGCATAAAGAAAACGTACCACACAAGCAGCGCCACGAGCAGCGCGCCCGTCACCAGAAGCGAGCCCGAAAGCCCCAGCTTCCACATGCTGATGGGATACGCCACCGCAGCCAGCGTGCCCAGAAGCTCGTTAGGCAGCTTCGCGTCGCTTCGCAGCATGAAGAACAGCTCGCCCGCGCAAATGCCCGCGAGCACGCACAGCATAATGACGCACGTCAGGTTGCTCACCAGCGCGAGCGTCACCGAAAGCACCACATACACGGCGCCTGTGCGGAATCGCACCTGCAAATCGGTCGGATGCTTGAGCTTATCGGGCGTTTTTCCGTACGCGAACGCTTTGGCGGCGTCTTTTTTCGCCACTGCCGTTTGCTTAACGTGCTCATAGGTCGACTGCGCTTTTTCGAAATTGGTGGCTTCGTGGCCGCGCAGCTGAGTCACAGCGTCGCGCTCGCCCGCCTGATCAGCGGCAGCATCACGATGGTCGCCCGGTTCATTCACCGGCTCACACGGCTCCCCAGCAGGCTCAATGCGAGCGACGCTTTCGCCGCCCACGCGCCCCAAAAGCTCTTCGTCGAGTTTTTCGCTATCAGCTGACATGGCCTACACCGCCCCAAACCTTCGATTGCGTTCTTGGAAGCTCAAAAGCGCGCGCAAGAATTCATAGCGATCGAAATCGGGCCACAGAGTATCGGTCACGTAAAACTCCGAATAGGCCACCTGCCACAGCAGGAAATTCGACAGGCGCATCTCGCCAGACGTGCGAATGACCAGGTCGGGGTCGGGGCAATCGGCGGTATAAAGACCGCGCTCGAATTCCTCTTCGGTAAGCTCGCGCGGTTCATCGCCGGCCATGGCGCGCGCAACGGCAACATCGATGCAGCGTTGCGTGGCGCGCAGCATTTCCTGGCGCGAGCCGTAATTCACGGCCACGAGCAGCGTCATGCCTGTGTTGTTGCGCGTTTTCTCCCACGCCTCGTCAAAGGCATCGCGTGTCTCTTGCGGCAACATGGAAATATCGCCGATCGTGCGCACACGCACGTTTTCGACGTGCAAGCCATCGACCTCGGCGAGCATGGTTTTGGCGAACAGGTCCATCAGCCCCACGACTTCTTCCTCGGGGCGCTTCCAATTCTCGGTAGAGAAGGAATAGATGGTGAGGAAGCGAACGCCCGCGTCGCTCGCCGCGCGAATGAGCTCGCGCACCGCCGCGATGCCGGCCTTGTGGCCCTTCAGGCGATTGAGCGCGCGCTTTTTGGCCCAGCGTCCGTTGCCGTCCATGATGACGGCGACATGCTGCGGCACCGCGTCCTCGCGCAACGCATGGGCATCGAGCCCAGCAGGCGGGTTCGGGAACATTTCATCTATAGGTTTATGGAACATGTCAGCTCCTTCGAAATAGGCCTCACTAGGGTACTCCAACGGCCAGAAGCCACAAACGCGGGCCCCTGGCCGTTAAAATTTCGAAAGAAAAGAAGCTCGTCGATGCGCCAAGCGACAAGAGCCACTCATGCCACAACCGAAAGTGCCGCGGCGGGCATGGACTCTGGCGAGTACGATTCGGGCGAAAGCAAGGCGACGTGTACTTCGGTACGCGGGCCGCAAGCGACAATTCGCACGTTGCCAGGCCAAACGCTCGCTATCTCGCAAGACCGGGAAGGCCCCTTCGCACACGCCAGCCAGCGAAAACGGAAATGCGCTCTCGCACGCCGGTCAGCGAGCGGAATTCTGGGCGAGCGAGTTGGCTTGAAAGAGAAGCGAAGCGCAACTTCGGTACGCGAGCGACGATTGAAAGCCAAGGCGCCGTCCAGAATTCCGCGCAGCGTCGACATAATACTTTCGCCGTAGGCGAAAGTATTAATTAAATCTCCATGACGTCGGCTTCTTTTTTCTTCAGCATGGCGTCGACTTCGGCGACATATTTGTCGGTGAGCTTTTGCACCTGCTCTTCGGCGCGGCGGGCCTCATCCTCGGGCAGCTCAGCGTCTTTCTTGGCACGTTCAATCTTGGTGTTGGCATCGCGGCGCTGGTTGCGCACGGCAACACGGGCTTCCTCAGCATAACCGCGGCACTGCTTCACCATTTCCTTGCGGCGCTCCTCGGTAAGCGCGGGGAACGGCAGGCGAATGACGGAGCCGTCGTTGGAGGGCGTGATACCCAAGTCGCTCGCCAGAATGGCGGCCTCGATGCCGCGCAGCACCGACTTGTCCCACGGCTCAACGACGAGCATGTGGGCATCGGGGGACTTCACAGCGGCCATCTGATTGATGGGGGTAGGAACACCGTAGTAGTCGACGCGAATCTTGTCGAGCACCATGGGGTTCGCGCGGCCCGTGCGTACGTTCACGAACGCCTCGTTCAGGTTGGCCAGGGCCTTTTCCATGCCGGCTTTCGCCGCATCCATGATTTCAGCAGTCATATTCTTGCCTTTCTCGTTTGCGGCGCGCTGGCGCCGTTGCGTTTGCCTTCGATGATTTAATACACCAGGGTGCCGACGGGCTCACCCTTCAAAATGCGGCTAATGTTGCCCGGCGTGGTCATATCGAACACGAGCAGCGGCATTTCGTTGTCTTTGCACAGCGAAATGGCGGCGGCGTCCATGACCTGCAGTTCCTTGGTGAGCACCTCGAGGTAGCTGATCTTGTCGAACTTCACGGCGTTGGGGTTCTTCGCCGGGTCGCTGTCGTAGATGCCGTCGACCTTGGTGGCCTTCATCATGCAGTCGGCGTTGATTTCGCACGCGCGCAGAGCTGCCGTGGTATCGGTCGTGAAGTACGGGTTGCCCGTGCCCGCGGCGAAAATGACCACGCGACCCTTTTCCATATGGCGAATGGCACGCAGGCGAATGTAGGTTTCGGCGACCTGGTGCATTTCGATGGCCGACTGCACGCGAGAGGAAACGCCGTGGCGCTCGAGGCCGTCCTGCAAAGCGAGCGCGTTCATAACCGTGGCGAGCATGCCAATGTAGTCGGCCTGAGCGCGGTCCATGCCGTTGGCGCTGCCGGCGACGCCGCGGAAGATGTTGCCGCCGCCCACCGTGATGGCCACCTGCACGCCGTCGTCGACGATATGCTTGATTTGCTCGGCCAAGTCGTCGATGACCTTCGGATCGATGCCATAGCCGTTATCGCCCATGAGCGCCTCGCCCGAGAGCTTCAGCAGAACGCGGTGGTACTTATATCCCTCGGCGGGCTTGGTAGCTTCTTCTGGCATGAGTGCCCCTTTCAAAAATCGCAGTTGTCACCATTGTACTGTAACGAACGCGAAGCACGAACGAGCGCGGGCGTTTTCCGAAAAATCCCGCAATGAAGCATTCGGGAGTACAGACGTTGCAAGGTACACGGAGCCTCTGATGCAGTGGTTGCGCCAAGCGCCAGCCCAAGCGTCTCGCCCATAGAAAGAATGCCGGCGTCGTCGCAGTTGCGGACTGGCGAGCAATAAGACGCGTTCGATAAGCCCATGCGGCAGCGCGACGCCCGAGCACGCCGCCGCCGAGCGCGTCTCGAAAGCGTCTGGACCGCACGTTCCTGAAAGCCTTCCGAACATTGTGCGCAGAATGTAACGATTAGGCCACCGAGCACTGCGGCGATGCGACAATAGCCGCCAAACGAACGCATTGCATCGGCGTCAGGAGGCTCGCGTGGGTATCGAAGATTCGGTTTTGTCGTTCATCGCATCGGACACGGTGCGCAACCTTATTTGGGCGGTTATTTTGGCGTGCGCCACCGCCGCGGCATCGAGCGTGGTAAAGCGCGCGCTGCATGCGCTGCTCGACCATCCGGAAAACCCGCTGCCGGCGTCGAGCCTCATCATCAATATCGGGCGCGGCGTGGTATGGGTGATCGGCGGATCGATTATTTTGCAGTCGTGCTTCGGCATTAACCCGAATGCGCTGGTCACAGCCCTGGGCGTTGGCGGCGTTGCGCTTTCGCTCGGCTTGCAGGACACGCTGTCGAACCTCATCGGCGGCATCCAGATGACGCTCATGGGCGTCGTGCGTCCGGGCGACAACATCGAAATCGGCTCGGAGACGGGCGTCGTGACCGACGTGGGGTTGCGCCACACCACCATCATCACGAAGCTCGGCGAGACCGTGATCGTTCCGAATTCGGTGATTTCGAAAACGTCGCTCGTGCAGCTGCCCCCGGCGGAGCAGTTCAAGGTGCCGTTCTGCGCGACGGGCGACGCGAGCAAGCTTGACGAGATCGCGACGGAAATCGCCGAACGCGCCAAGGCTGCCGCGGAAAGCGTATCGCCCGTGACGCAGGACCCGAAGGTGTTCTTCTCGGAAATCACCGAATACGGCTTTCGTGGCTCCATCGTGATGCGCGTGGAGGATTCCGCCGCAACGGGCCGCGCGGCCGACGCCGTGGTGCGCGCAATCGCGCCACTCACGAGGTAGCGCGACAACGCCCAGCCAAACGCAGTATCGGCGGACGCATCTACCCATCCACCCAGGCTCGCTGCACTTCCCGAATCGAATAAGCAGATATCGCATACCGCACAGCAAGGCCCCACGGGCATAAACCCGTGGGGCCTTCGACAAGGGCGCCCGGCATGAAGCCGTCATTCACCCTTTTCTGTGTCGATTTCCGCCTCTACAGCAGGAAATCCTCGCGGGCGATGGTACGCTCGGCGCGACGCTCGGGCGATGCGATGGTATCGGCCGCATAACCCACGGTGAGCATATGGTACGGATACACGCCCTCGGGCAGGTCGAACTGCTCGCGCGCGATTTCAGGCTTGAAGTGACACACCCAGCACGTGCCCAGGCCAAGCTCGGTCGCCTGCATCATCATCTGGTCGCACACGATCGCGGTGTCGATGGGCGCCGCATTCATCTGATCGTACGGACGCACCCACGCGTCCTCGTCAACGCCGCACACCAGCAACACCACAGGCGCGCCGAAAATCGACCCGTCGCTGGCGAAGCGCGGCTGGCAGGCGGCCGCCTTCTCGAGCAGCTCAGGCGTCGTGCACGGCAAAACGCGCACGGGATGGTTGTTGCACGCCGTGGGGGCAAGGCGCCCCGCCTCCAGAATGGCGTCGAGCTTCTCGGGCTCAACGGCACGCTGCTCGTATTTGCGGCAGGAGTAGCGCTCAAGGGTCAAATCGGCAAAAGACATGGCACGTCCCTTCTCTTCGGCCCGCCGAGACAAGGCGCAGCGGGCGAATCTCGTTGCCGCAAGTGTAACGCGGCAGCGCATCATTTCCGCGCGGCGTTCCGTAATCGTTCGCGGTTTTCCGCGAGCTACCGCACGCTTTCCGTAAACGAGCGCTACGCTTCGCCCGCCAGGCGCTCGCCCATCAAATAACCCATGACCGATGCCATCATCAAGCCGCGCGTCCAGCCGCTCGAATCGCCCAGGCAATGCAAGTTCGCGATGTTGGTGTCGAAGTTCGCGTCCATCTTCACGCGATTGCTGTAGAACTTGAGCTCGGGCGCGTACAGCAGGGTCTCGGCCGACGCGAAGCCGGGAATCGCCTCGTCAACGGCGAGCATGAAGTTGATGATCGACGTCATGGTGCGATACGGCAGCGCAGACGTCACATCGCCAGCCACGGCGTCGGGCAGCGTAGGACGCACGTTGGAGCGCGACAGCTCCTTTTGCCACGTGCGCTTGCCGTCCAAAATGTCGCCAAAACGCTGCACCAGAATATGGCCCGCGCCCAGCGCGTTGCACAGTTCGCCAATTTTCTTCGCGTACGCGATGGGCTGGTTGAACGGCTCGAGGAAGTTGTGCGTGCACAAAATCGCGAGGTTGGTGTTGTTCGACTTGCGTTCCTTGTAGGAATGCCCGTTCACAACCGCGAGGCCGCCGTCGTAATTCTCTTGACTCACGAAGCCGCCGGGGTTCTGGCAAAAGGTGCGCACCTTGTTGCGGAACGGATTCGGGTATCCAATAAGCTTGCTTTCGTAGAGCACGTTGTTCACGCGCTCCATGATCTCGTTGCGCATCTCGATGCGCACGCCGATGTCGACCGGGCCAGGCGCATGCTCGATGTCGTGCTCGCCGCAAAGGCGCTCGAGCCAATCGGCGCCACGTCGGCCCGTTGCCACAACCGTTTTCTCCGCAAGGATCGCGAATTCCTCACCCGCGCGTGTTCGCACGCGAACGCCCTTGCACGCGGCCGAGTCAGTCGCGGCATCGCCTTCGATAATCACGTCTGAGCATTCCGTTTCGAACAGCAGCTTCACGCCGGCATCGCGCAAGTGATCTTCGATACGGCCGTAAATTTCTTGCGCCTTTTCGGTTCCGAGGTGGCGAATGGGACAATCGACGAGCTTCAAACCCGCCTGAATCGCGCGACGACGAATGTCTTTGACTTCGCCAGGATTGTCGATGCCCTCGACATGCTCGTCGGCGCCAAACGACAGGTACGCATCATCAACCCGCTTGATGGCGGCCTGCGCCACGTCTTCCCCAATAAGCTCGGGCAAGTCGCCGCCGACTTCGTGCGAAAGCGACAGCTTTCCATCGGAAAACGCGCCCGCGCCCGAAAAGCCCGTCGTGATGCGACACGGCTCGCAGCCGACGCAATGGCCCACTTTCGCCTTAGGGCAGTTGCGGCGCTCGATGGGAAGGCCCTTCTCCACAAGCGCGATGGTCGTGGACGGAGCCCGCTTCAGCAACGACAGCGCCGTGAAAATGCCCGCGGGACCAGCGCCCACGATGACGACATCGACGGCCATATTTGTCGCGCCCAAAGCGCCCAAAGCGTTCGAACATTCTGAAGCATTTGAAACGCACGAAGTGTCTTGATTGTTTGAAACGAAAGCTCCCACAGCATCCCCTCTTATGCCCATAACGCAAACGAGCTCCATTGTAGCGCACGGCTTCGGCGAGAAGCGACGCCCGCGGCCAACGGCTTCCTGTCAGCCACTCGGAGCGGCGGTGCGCCTGTGAAGGCATCGCTCCCAAACCCTCTTCGAAGACAGGGACAGATGGCAATCTGGAGGCGCCCGATCGACGGCTCCGAAGTTCGCCCCCGGCGCAGGCAAGGCGCCAAGCGCGCCCTTCTCGGCAGCCTCGCTCTCGACCGTCTGCCCGCTCAACTATCCCATCCCTCGGCCACCTCGCCCCTCGGCCGCATCGCCCCTCGGCCGCATCGCCTTCCTCAGGCACCTTTTAACCCCGTTTCCCCTGCCTCCCTCGAGCGTGGCAGAATATCGCGCCCAAGGGTCGCGAAATCGCGAAAACCTCCTTCTTCTGACAGGATATGCGTCCCGAGGGACGCGTATCCCGCCACCCGCATGAAATGTCGGCGAGCCATTCCCATTCAATCGTGTCGAGATTCGCAAAGCCCCAGCTCAGAGCCTTCAATTGCAACCTGCATACCATTCTTTTAGGCGAGGAGAGCCCCTTGGAAGACCTCAAACCCCATCCGAGAGCGATTATATGACCCTTCCGCGCGATATTCTGCCAGGCATAAAGTCGCGAGACAGTGGCGACTCAGGAAAAAACTCGAGAAGGGGCTCTTGGAATGAAAAACCGAGATGGCATGCCGCTCCTCATCCAGCTAATCCACGGCATGCTCGATCGGGACAATATGCCATTCTCCCTTGCGGGGCCGCACTCGACGCCTCAACTGAGATGTCGGCGCCCCTGCCCGCCAGAATCTACGTTGCACCTGAAAGGGCTCGATACTGGTTTCCGAATGCAGCAACTTAATGCAGCAACTAAACGCATCGACTACAGAATAGGAGCTTTTGACGCCGCCCGCCCGAGAGCGGCGCGACGAATTGCCCCAAGGGCCCTTAAGGGAAGCCGTTCAACAACGACGCAAAGAAGTCTGGCGGCTCTATTCCGTCAGGCCAGAATCGGGCTTCGCGGAACCGGCCCCGCCTAAACGGGATGCCTTCGCGGTTTCAGACACGGAGCTTTTCAAAAGCCCCTGAAGCAGCAGGTTTTCGGGATCTTCGATGCGACGTCGAAGATCGTAACGCAATCGAGGCCACCGCTTGCACGAATGGCGCAACCGTATACGAAGCGCCTTCGCTATGGCACGCGCGGCGTCGTCCAGCAAATCGGCAGATGCCATTTGGTCGTGCGTCACCGTAATCACCGTATAGCCCATTGCCTGCAACGTGTTACGACGCTCGGCATTGCTCGCAAGGGCGCCAGGGGAACGATGGAATGCATTGCTGTCGTATTCCACATCGAGCATCGAGTCGGCCCAAAATAAATCGAGCACGAAAAACTTGCGCGGCGTGAGCTTGCGCGCATCGCCCGTAACATCCACGCGCCAATTCATGCGCGGCGCAGGGAACCCGTAGCCTCCGAGCGTTTGCCTTAGACACAGCAGCATCGCAAGCTTCGCTTCCGCAGGAGATGCCGCACCGTCGAGCGCATAGCGAAGCGCCGTTTCGGCCTTGGCGGAACCAGGAAATGGAGCCAACGCCTCGACCCGACCCGCCAACCGTTTCACGCTCGTTAATGGCTGGGCGGCAACAAAACTCCCATCGGGAAGCAGCGAGTATGTGCCGCACAGCTCAAAAGCGAGCAGCAGCAAAGCTTCGACCGACGCGCGCAGGGAAACCTGAGCGAAAACATCCTCGACGGAGACGACGAAGACGTCGAGATTGATGCTGAAAAGTCGGGGCGGCATCTTTGATGCAATAGGGCAGTGGCACACAACGGAGCACCGGCTCGTCTTGCCATTCTGGGAAGCGACCATAAGATGCGGTCGCTCGAGCGCAACAATCGTCGACAACGAAGAATCGCGCAAGGCCCTCACTTCACGCGCCACAACTTTTTCTGGAACAGCGGCGTACGAAACGCTCGGCGCAGGCAAAAGCGAAGCGCGAGCGGCACGCCATACGGAAAGGGCCGTGCTATGTGAGAGGCAGATGGACATAAAGGCAATGCTAAAGCAGAAACCTTGCCCGTTTCTTGCCCGAACGCATGAGGCCTCTTGCCCGAATACATGAGTTATGCATTCGCTTTCATGAGATTTTCCCTCGGTTCTCATGCGCTTATGCGCGCCTTTTCTGACGCGCTCGCTCCTTCACGCATTCGTGTCCCAAAAGAATAAGCACGCTCGACAGTGCACGACGAGCGAACCGTCGACGAAAGAATCCAACAAGATGGAGGATGGCGAAAAGAGACGCGAATCCGATAGATAAAGGAGATATTGAAGCTCAAACATGCGCTTCGAAGCATTCAATTAGGAGTTGTTCCTTATTATGTCAGTTTTCTAAAAATGCCTGATAGCGGCGTATAGTTCATGGCTCGTTTACGGTGTATAGTTCCGATTTTGACCTAGACTCATTCCCGAGCTCGATTTTTAATATAAAGAAAGGGTCCCGAGGAACCCTTGTATTACGACCGGCAATCTAATCGGCAAACAAATCGAGCAGCTCTTGCCTACTATGCACATTGAGCTTCTGGTAAATATGCTTCACGTGGCTCGCCACGGTATTCTTCGAAAGCACCAACGCGTCGCGAATGTAGGGCTGCGAGCGGCCGCGGGCAAGATAGCCAAGCACCTCGGTCTCGCGCGCCGAAAGTCCCCCCTCGACGGCTATGCGCATGACCTTTTCGTCAAGGTTTTCTTCCTGCGCCAACGATTCCGCGCCATCGCCCCGTGTGGCATCTTGCACGCGTTCGCTCGCGGAAGTGTCCTGCGAAGCACGCGGTGCGTGCACCTCGACAGCCGCAACACCATCAAGATCGTCCGCATAGCGAAGTCCAATTCCGCCCGTATTCCGATCGGAAGGCGCAAGGGCCATGGCGACCGAGAGGAGGCATATCGCAACGAGCGAAGTCTCCCACAGCCCATAGCCGCTCGATGCCGCAGCGGTCATCGACCATTTGCCAATCACGTTCCCCGCCAAAACGCCCAACTGAATCACGCCCTGTCCTACGCCGACGGCAAACGCGGGCGAGAACACGCCAGCGCGCGCAAGGTTCACCAGCCTCAAAAACGCAATAATCTGAAGCATCGTATCGGCAACTGACATCGCCGCGTTCATCGCGAATTCGGGCGCCATTCCGCCAAAAGGCATCGCGGCCAAACCGATCATAATAAGCGGCGCCACCCAGCGCAAAAGCGCCGGAACATTCACGCGCGGCGAATAGAAGATGAACCAGAACGCCAAGCACACGCCGCACACCGACCCAATCATAGCCGGCGCGTCGAAGCCATAGGCATCTTGGAACGCATCAGTCGCACCGCCCGTGGCAGACGTCACGCCAATAGCAACATACGCGCCGAAAAGCACGGCCGATATTCGGGCAAGAAACGCCAGTGCTTTCCTCTGGGGCGCTGCCGAGTTTTCGCTTTGGCAAGTACGCACTCCCGAAGAGCGCATCTCGCGCACACCTCTCTGCAAAGCGTCAAAACCACGCGCAGCGTTCGCGCATAGGCTCGCATGCTCCTCCGCACGCAACGGCCTTCCATCCGAAGGACGCTCGACAAACCGGCCCGCATCAATATCGTTCCACGTGAGATAAAGGCAAACCATCGAAAGAATGGGCAACGACGAAACGCCGCACGCTCCCGGCAGCCCCTGAATATAGGGGAACACGAACGCGCACGCGAGCATCACCCCCGACGCCGCAGGAACAGCAATCTCCACGCGCTCGGTTTCGAGACGCGCATACGCATCGCCCCAAAATAAAACCAACAACCCGCTGCCGATTCCGCTCGCCACTCCGCAAAGCGTGCTCGCCCACGTAGACAAATCAAACGCGCCCAAAAGGAATGTTCCCGCGGCCATGAGCACGGTTCCCGCAAACGCTGCCGCTCTCATGCGCGACATGTCGGCGCGACGCCACGCGAGCGCGAAAACGAAAAAGCACGCGACGACCACGACAGCCGAAGCGAACCACGAAGAGTCGACGTTAATCGACGAACCCGCGCGACCCGCGAACAATGCCGACGTCGAAAACGAGCAATAAATCCAAGCCCATACGAAACCAAGCCCCAGATGCCTCGGCCGAACCGAACCTTCGACCTTCGACACAAAGTTGTTCAAAGCCAAAACGCAAGCCCTCCATTGCGAATAGCGAGATACCCGCCACGAACTCCCCGACGTTCCCTAAGCGCCAGAAGCCCCTATTAATAACAGTGCGATTTGCCGGCACCGCCGCATGCAAACCTCACCGATAGTGACGAAAATCCCAGTTCAAAACCTCACCTATTCTAGGTGAAAACCACCTCATTTTACGTCAAACACTGTATTTGGGCGATGTTTTCCCTCGCATCGCCGAGCATGCTGCAAATGTCTGGAATGCGGCGTTGTCCGCAGAGACACAACATGCCAAAGTCTAGAACGGACCCCTCCCTTTTATCCGTTCTGGTCCTTGGCGAAGAACTCGCGCCTTCGGGCGCACATGGGAAGGGAAAAGAATGACTGCAGAAATGAATCGTCGCTCGTTTCTGACGGGCGCAGCAGCAACTATGGGACTTGCCGCCGTCGCAAGCATGACGGGCTGCGGCTCGCCGAAGCAGAGCGGCTCCAAAGAAGCCGCCGCCACCGATGGCGACAAGGCCACCGACTGGCTTGGCGAGGCGCCGCAGATCGCCGACAGCGACTGCGTTGAGACGCTTGACTTCGAAGTCGTCGTCGTCGGCGCTGGCACGTCGGGATACTTTGCCGCCGCAAGCGCTGCAGAAAATGGCACGAAAACGCTGCTCATCGAAAAAGCCGCATCGGGCTCGAGCGTGCGTAGCTCGGCGCTTGGCGCAATCGACACGAAACTCCAGGCCGCGCAGGGCACCAAGATCAACAAGATGGACATCGTCAACGACTTTGATCACTACGCGCTCGGCCAGGTGAACAGCAGGCTCATTCGCAAATGGGCCGACAATTCTGGCGAAGCCATCGACTGGTATACCGACCTCATGAACGAAAACGGCATGGAGGTTCAGCTCGAGTGGAACATGCCCGAGGGAACGCGCTATCCCGAATGGCCGACCGGCCACGGCACCAACGGCGAGTATCCGAGCCGCGAGGGCGACGTCGCTGAAATCATCAACACCTACATCGCCTCGTTCTCGGGCTGCGAAGTGTTCTTCAACACGCCCATGCAGAACCTGATTGTTGAAAACGGCAAGGTCGCAGGCGTCTACGCCAAAAACTCCGACGGCAAATACATTCGCATCAACGCGAGCAAGGGCGTCGTCGTTGCAACGGGCGGCTATGCCTACAACGAGGATATGTACAAAGCGCTTCAGCCTGAGCGTTATTCGTGCCTGGGCACCCTTGACGCGTTCCCGAACTGCACAGGCGACGGTATCAAAACCCTTCTGTGGGCAGGAGCGAAGATGGACGCCGTGCACACGTCGCTCACGTTCAACCGCTGCTTGTTGACCAAAGATCAGCAAGTTGGCGACCCCTACTCCATCCCCGGCGGCGACTACGGCTACTACTTCTTCAGCTCTCAGCCGTTCCTGCGCGTCGACAACAGCGGTCTGCGCTTCCACAACGAATCGGCCCCGTACGATTTCGTTCTGAACGCCATGACGAAATACCCCGAAGGCCAGCGCACCTGGCACCAGGTTTGGGATGCGAATTGGAAGGGCGACGTCGACCGCTTCCATACCGTCGGCTGCTCCACCATCACCTACCGCGAAGGCGCCGACCATGACGCGTTCCCCGGCATGATGGACGCGTGGATTGAGCCCGAAATGGAATCGTACGTCGATGCCGGCTACATCGTGAAGGCCGACACCCTTGAAGAGCTTGCTGGCAAGCTCGGCTTCGAAGGCGACGCGAAGAAGAACTTCCTTGCCACGTGCGAACGCCAGAACGAGCTTTTCGACGCCCAGGAAGACCCCGATTTCGGCAAGGACGCGTTCCGCCTGTCCGAGCTGCGCACGGCCCCGTTCTATGCAACCGTGAAATCGTGCGGCCTCACGCTGTGCACGCTCGACGGCATTCAGGTTAACGACGAGCTGCAGCCCATCGGCGAAAACGGCGAACCCATCGAAGGCGTCTATGTTGTCGGCAACGACCAAGGCTGCTTCTATGCAGGTACCTATCCCAATCAGGCTGCGGGCCTGAACGCCGGCCGCTGCGCAACCTTCGGCCGCATGGTTGGCAAAAAGCTTGCAACTGCGTAAAGAAATCGTTTCTTTACATCGTATAGCTTGATTCTCGCAAGAGATTGCAGCAAATTCAAAAGAAGAGGGACCCTGCGGGGCCCCTCTTCTTTTTTCTCGTCGCCCATCGAGGGCCATAAAGAAGGAAGAGCCGTAAGCTCCTCCTTCTTTCCATTTCTAGTTGATTTTCACGATGGGCGCGTAATCTTTCAACAAAGTCTTCGTCTGGCCCGTACGCGCGAATTTGATCACGAGCGAGTCGCCGTCGACTTTAAGCACCTTGCCGCGACCGAACGTTTTATGATCGACGGTGTCGCCCGCCGCAAACGTGTTATGCGCCGCATCTTTCTTGCCGGCCGATGCCGCCCTGGCTGCGGCCGATCCGCCCCAACCGCCTTCGGGCGTATACGTGGGAACTTTGCCGCCGCGCGAACGGCTCGATCCGAGCGAACCTGCCGCGCGCGTCGAACGCGACGCGCCTGAGTTTTTGCGAGCGGCGCCGCCATGGCTCGCGGTAAAGTCAGAGAACGACTGACCGCCGCCCGGCTTGCCGCTTCCGAACGTGTGGCCGCCCGACGACGAATTGCGCCGTGCCGACACGTTGGCGCTCGACTGGCCGAACACGCGGCCGCCGCCCGCTTCCACGCCCGAACCCGAAATGCCGCGGCGGCTGCCGCGCTTTTCCCAACCCGTGCCCGAAAAGCCCATAGAGCCAAGGCCGATGGTCTGGCGAAGCTCACCCGGAATCTCGCCAATGAAGCGAGAAATCGGGTTCGCGACCGTATCGCCGAAAATCGTGCGCGATTGGGCACACGTCAAATACAGCTTCTTGCGCGCACGCGTGATGGCAACATAGGCAAGGCGGCGCTCTTCCTCCAAGCCCGATTCGTCTTGCGAGGAATTCGAATGCGGGAACAGCGTTTCTTCCATGCCCGCGACGAACACCACGTCGAACTCCAGACCCTTCGACGCGTGCACCGTCATAAGCGTGACGGCGGAATCGTCTTCGGCCATAGAATCCAAATCGGTACGCAGGCGAACCCACTCGATGAAGTCGGCCAGCGAATCGGGCGAAAGCTGGCGCACGCCCGCGAGGTTCTCGCCTTCGGGCAGCTCGGGCTCTTCTTCCTCGGAATTCTGGTGCGACTGCACGTATTCCTCGACAACTGACAAGAACTCCTTGATGTTCTCGACACGCCCGCGCGCTTCGTCGGTGTTCTCGTTTTCGAGCGCGGCAATGAGGCCCGATTTTTGGATAACCGCCTCGATCACTTTGCGCAAATCGCCGCCGTAGCTGCGGCACTCCTCGACAAGCGAGACGAAGCTGCCAAGCGCCGTGCGGGCGCGCATCTGCAGGTTCTCGTCAGCCACGCACAGCTCAGCCGCCAGCATGAACGGCATGTTCGTCATGGCTGCCGCCTGGTCGATATAATCGATGGTGGTTTTGCCGATGCCTCGGCGCGGCGTGTTGATGACGCGCTTTGCCGCAATATCGTCGTTGGGATTCACGAGCAACGTGAGGTACGCCATAACATCGCGAATTTCGGCGCGGTCGAAGAATCGCGTACCGCCGACGATTTTGTACGGCACGCCGGCACGCAGCATCATATCTTCAAGCGAACGCGACTGGGCGTTCGTGCGGTAGAACACAGCCATCTCGTCATACGAGAAACCTTCGGATCGGCGCTTGTCGATTTCGCCAGCAATCCAGCGGCCCTCATCGCGCTCATCCGACGCCACATACACGTAAATCTTGTCGCCATCGGGCTGCGAGGTGCGCAGCGTTTTATCTTTGCGATGCTGATTATGGCGCACCACGGCGTTCGCCGCATTCAAAATGTTGCCCGTTGAACGGTAGTTTTCCTCGAGCTTCACCGTTTTGCAATTCGGATAATCGCTCTCGAATTCCAGAATATTGCGAATGTCGGCGCCACGCCAGCTATAAATTGACTGGTCGTCGTCGCCCACGACCATGATGTTCTGGTTTTTCGCGGCGAGCAGCTTCGTGATTTCGTACTGCGCCTTGTTCGTGTCCTGATACTCGTCCACAAGCAGGTAGCGGAAGCGGTTCTGGTACGCCTCGAGCACATCGGCGTGATTCTTCAGAAGCAGATGCGTATAGAGCAGCAAATCGTCGAAGTCGAACGCATTGGCAGCTTTCAGGCGCTGCTGCAACTTCTCGTACACGCGCGCCGCGACTTTCGCGCCGGGGTCGCCCGTAGCGCTTTTCGCGAATTCGCCCGGAGTCATGAGCTCGTTTTTCGCCGAAGAAATGCGATTGCGAATGTTATTGATGGGCCAGCGCTTCGGGTCCAAATCGAGCTCGCTGTAAATGTCTTTCACGAGGCGCTTCGAATCGTCGTCGTCATAGATGGTGAAGCCCTTGTCGAAGCCGAGCTTCTCGCAATCGACGCGCAAAATGCGCACGCACATGCTGTGGAAGGTAGACACCCACATACCGTGCGCGCCAGGGCCCACGAGCTTGCTCAAGCGCTCGCGCATCTCGGCGGCCGCCTTGTTGGTGAACGTGATGGCCAGAATCTCCCACGGCTGCACGCCATTGTCGGCGAGCATATGCGCGATGCGATACGTGAGCACGCGCGTCTTGCCCGAACCCGCGCCCGCAAGCACAAGCAAGGGGCCTTCGGTGCACAGCACAGCCTCGCGCTGCGCGGGGTTCAAGGAATCGATATCGATGCTAGTCATATATCCACCTTTGACGCAAGCAAATATAAATGAAGCCCCATGCCTCGGTGCGTGGTTTTCCGCGCAGTTCCGCACGAGCCAAACAGCACCTCATGTGTTGTTTGCGCGAGCTCAGGACTGTTTGAGCATGAAACCATGCACTGAGGCATGGGGCGGGCAGGTCTGTTTCCCGTAAGTTCCTTACGGCAGCATTCCCATGGTCTCGAACGCGAAGTAGCCCAAAACCAACGCACCCACGATGATGCGATAAATGCCGAATGCCGTGAAGTCGTTCTTCTTGATGTAGCCCATGAGGAACTTGATCGAGATGACGGACATCACGAATGCAGTCACAATGCCAACCACAAGCACAACGATTTCGGTCTGGGTCATAGCGACGCCCGCCAAAACGAACTTCGCCACCTTTACCACGCCCCAGCCGAGCATCACAGGAATTGCCAGGAAGAACGTGAACTCGGCCGCAGCCGTGCGCGAGCAGCCCGTGAGCATGCCGCCGATGATGGTTGCGCCCGAACGCGACGTGCCAGGAACCATGGCCAGGCACTGGAAGAAGCCGATTTTCAGCGCGGTTTTCCAGTCGATATCGTCGACGCTCGTCACCTTGAACAGCGACGCTTCGGCGGCAGCTTCAGCATCGGCCTCGCTCACGCGCGCATGGCGGCCGCGCGGGGCTTCCACTTCGGCGAGCGCTTCCTTGAAACGGCGACGATTGCGTCGCTCGAGCACGATGAACACGATGCCGTACAAAACGAGCATGGCCGCAACGGTAACCTTGTTATAGAAATGCTCGTTCATGAAATCGTCGAGCGCGAACCCGAACACGGCGGCAGGCAGGCATCCGATAACTACCATGCCCCAAAGGCGCCACGTGCCACGGCGCTCATCGGCCGTTTTGCTCGGCGAGAAAGGATTGAGCTTGTGGAAGTACAGAATGATGACGGCCATGATGGCGCCAATTTGGATAACGACCAAAAACAGCGCGAGGAACGAATCGGAAACCTGCAGTTTCACAAATTCGTCGACCAGAATCATGTGGCCCGTCGAAGAGACAGGCAGCCATTCGGTGATGCCCTCGACCAAACCGATGAGCAGTGCTTTTAAGGCTTCAATAAGCATGGGGTGCAATACCTTCCGCATTCATGTGTATTTATGCAACCGTTGAATTCTATATGAGGAACGCGCTTCCGATACGCAAAGCGCGCGCAATGCCTTGGAAAAACAGAACCGGAGCGTTATTATGGCATACGGTGCGCAAAAGCAAGAAGCGCCGCCCAAGCAGTTCGGGTCCGAAATCCTGCTTGTAAAACCTAAAACCAAAGGAGAAAGTCGCAATGCGCAAATTTTTCGAAGACTACAAGGTCTTGCTGCGGAGCATTCCCGCTCCCACCGTCACGATTTTCATCGTGAGCGTCATCCTCATGAATCTTATGGCAAACAAGGAGCTCTTGAGCACACCGTGGCTCGCACTCGACTGCGGCTTCGCCGTGAGCTGGGTTTCCTTCCTTTGCATGGACATGATTTGCAAGCGCTTCGGCGCGAAGGCGTCCATCAAAATCTCGATTCTAGCTTTAGCCGTGAACCTCGCCGTGTGCCTGTTCTTCTGGCTCATGAGCCTCACGCCCGGCATGTGGGGCGCTTACTACGACACCGGCATGGTCGAGGTCAACAACGCGCTGAACGCCACCATTGGCGGCACGTGGTATGTGGTGCTGGGCAGCTCGCTCGCCATGTTGTGTTCCTCGACGGTGAATTCCCTGCTCAACGTGGCCATCGGCCGCCTTTCCACGTCGAACACCTTCGGCGCGTTCGCGAAGCGTTCCTATGTTTCCACGGGCATCGCGCAGTTCGTCGACAACCTGATTTTCGCGATCGTCGTATCGCACGTCTTCTTCGGCTGGACGTGGATTCAGGTGCTCACCTGCTCGTTCACGGGTGCCGTGGCCGAGCTGCTGTGCGAGATTCTGCTGAGCCCCGTGGGCTACAAAGTCGTACGCGGCTGGGAGCGCGAAAACGTGGGCTCCGCATACATCAACCGCATCGCTGCACAGAAAGCCAACCAATGAAGCCGAAGGCGCTTATAACGGGCACTTCAGCCGGCATTGGCCGCGCATGCGCCGAGCTGTTTTTGCAGCGCGGATGGCATGTTTACGGCTTCGATATCGCACCCGCTTCGATCGAAAACGCTGAATACGAGCACTTCATCATCGACGTGCGCGATCGCGCGGCGTTTCCCACCGGGCTTGAACCCGAGGTTATCGTGAACAACGCGGGCGTGCAGGGCGCCGACGACATTGCCGTGAACCTGCAAGGTACCATCAACATCACAGAGGCGTACGCGTTTTCGGGCGCCTTCCCCGCGGCAAAACCTGCACCGTGGATTCGCTCGGTCGTAAACGTTGGTTCGGCGAGCGGGCACACGGGCTCTGAGTTTCCCGAGTACGCAGCGAGCAAGGGCGGCATTCTTTCGTACACGAAAAACGTCGCGAACCGCTTGGCGCCGCAGGGCATTTGCAACAGCGTCGACCCGGGCGGCGTGCTTACCGAACTCAATCGTCCCGTGATGGATGACGCAGCTATGTGGGAACGCATCATGCAGCTCACGCCGTTGCGGCGGTGGGCCGAACCCGACGAAATCGCCGAATGGGTCTACTTTGTTGGCGTCACGAATCGCTTCATGACCGGCCAAAACCTCCTTATCGACGGAGGCGAAGCCGGTGCTGCCGAATTCGTGTGGCCCGAAGACTAGGTTTTGTCGCATCTATTTCGGTTTATGGGGAAGACGGCTCGAGCAGGTTCTTTCACGAAAAACGAGCAAGACCTGCTCGGGCGCTCTGGAAACAGATACGGCTTGCCTTGTGGGCTCTTTGTCCGAAGCTCTTCCCCTGCGGGCTCTTCCCCCGTGGGTTCTTGTCCAGGGTTTTTCCATAAGCCCCCTTTGCCCCATAAGCGTTCATTTCCCGCTATGCGAGTACATTCCGAAATGGGAAATCACATCAAGAAAGCCGCCCAAGGGCGGCTTTCTTGCGACGTGCGGTATTCGTTTTCGAATTCGATTTCGGCTTAGAAATTCTCAGCAGAAATTTCGAAGTATGCCTGCGGATGATTGCAAACGGGGCATACATCGGGAGCCTTCGTGCCTACGACGATGTGGCCACAGTTACGGCACTCCCACACCTTGACCTCGCTCTTTTCAAACACAGCGGCGGTTTCGACGTTGTGCAGCAGCGCGCGGTAGCGTTCTTCATGATGCTTCTCGATGGCGCCAACCTGACGGAACTTTTCGGCGAGCTCGGGGAAGCCCTCCTCTTCAGCCGTCTTGGCGAACTCGTCGTACATGTCGGTCCACTCGAAGTTTTCGCCATCAGCCGCAGCGGCAAGATTTTCCGCCGTGGTACCGATGCCCTCGAGCTCGCGGAACCACATTTTGGCGTGATACTGCTCGTTTGCCGAGGTCTTACGGAAGATTTCGGCGATCTGCTCGTAACCTTCCTTCTTCGCGACCGACGCGAAATAAGTGTATTTATTGGTCGCCTGAGACTCGCCAGCGAATGCGGCCTGCAGGTTTTTCTCGGTTTGGGTTCCAGCATATTTGGACATATTGAATCCCCCTTTTTTGGATTTCCAGCCGTGGGCCCATCGCCCGTGGCTTATGCCGCAAATGATACACCGTCTCAATACTAATTGGTAGGCTTTGTGGCGATTGTTTCCAAATCGGAATAAAACAGGAACAAAAAATGCCATCTCCAATCGGGCCTTGCTGGTCTTGCAGCAAGGCTATGCAAATCGGGCGAAATGACTTAACCGCATCAGTTGCCTGAGTTGATTCAAGCGACCCATGAGCTCAATTGAGATTGCATGCACGAGCGGAACCGCATCATCCGCAATGACGCATCCCTCGGCGGCGCCCAGCAAAAAACATCGACAAACCATCGCAACGAAGACCATTCCGCAAGAAAACTCCCAGTTCAAAACGCTATGAGCCAATCGCTGTTAATAGCGAGGCCGCAAAACGATATGAGAAAGTCATGAAAAGTTGGAAGCCCCTCCTGCATGCGTATCCGCGGATTAGGTCGAAAAAAATACGTGGGGCGCATGGCAGAAGGACCGACGCCGCCTCGAGCTGGCATTACGTTGGCCGCGCCCGAGACCACCGCCGGCTTAGCCGAGCGCGGTCTCTATCGCCTCCACGAGGAATTCCGTCGCACCTTTCCCCGCGCGGGAGTCGTAGTACTCGACGAATCGATCGTCGGCCACATACCCTCGAGCAAGACACACGTGTGCTTGCGCCGAGTAAGCGCCCTCTGCCCATTGCATGCGAATCCAGTCGGCATGCATGCGCGCCAATTTCGCTGCTTCAAGGCTCGACGAATCGCCCGTCAACATCGCCTTCTTCAACTGCTCGATAATCGCGATTTCAAGCTTTTCTTTCGATTTCCACTCCTCGTCGCTCATGTTGAGCAGCCTTTCGTTTGATGCATCGACCGCCGCATCGCCATAGCGCTCGCGAGCCTCAACGCCATAGCGCATCTCGTTCGAATGCACCGCGCTCCAGCGTTTCAGATGCGGCAGCACCGCGCCCATAAGAGACACGGCCTCGTCGCGCGTCATGCCCGTGCTTTCCGCCAAGCGCGGTGCGCAGTCTTCGATCATGGCGTCCATTGTTGTTTCATAGGTATATTCGCCCTGTTGATAGCACCATTTGCAATAATGCGAGTCGGCAGAACCATGGGAATCAGTGCCGTATTCTTCGGGCACAAGCATCATTCCGCAGCTCTCGCAGTAATGCTCGGGCCAATCAAGCAGATGGGCAACAGGCTCGCCCGTCACATTCGCAATAAGCTTCAGCATATCAATGCCGGGCGTTACTTCGCCCCGCTCCCACCGCGACACCGCCTGACGCGTCACATACAACTTCGCAGCGAGCTCCTCTTGCGTAAGGCCATTACGTTTCCGCAGTTCAACAAGCGTTTCTCCAAAACTCATTCGCAACCTCCCACGAAACACCGTCCAAAATGCCGACCGCCGGCTTTCTCTGATAAAACCTTATCGCGCGCAAGACCCAATTCCAAGCAACACCTAGTTGCGAGGTTTAAGGCTCCGTAAGTTCTGTAGGGCGTTTTACCAGGCATTATGCCGTTCTGTAAGTTTTGTAAGCTCTGCAAAATCGGCTAAAAAACAACGACTTAGGATATGCCTGGGATATGCGGAGGCGCGTTTCCGAGCCGTCTCGGGCGCGCCCCACCCCACTGGAATAAACG
>CAKUIK010000037.1 GCA_934661005.1 uncultured Slackia sp. | reverse complement strand
TGTCCTTAAGACATAACCCCCGAAAACAAGAAAGGCCCGCCGCATAAGCGACGAGCCTTTCCATTTCGCGTGAAGTAAGCGAGCAGATTAGCGCTTGCTGAACTGCGGGCGCTTGCGGGCCTTCTTCAGGCCGTACTTCTTGCGCTCGACCATACGAGGGTCGCGAGTGAGGAAGCCAGCCTTCTTCAGCTCGGGACGATACTCGCCGGCCTGCAGCAGCGCGCGGCTGATGCCGTGGCGCAGAGCGCCAGCCTGACCAGAGATGCCGCCGCCATTGCACAGGGCGATGACGTCGAAGTGATCCTGGGTGTCGGTAACCTTGAACGGCATGGTGGCGTAGTTCACCAGGGCCTCACGGCCGAAGTAGTTCATAGCCTCACGACCATTGACGGTAACCTTGCCGGTGCCGGGAACCAAGCGGACGCGAGCAACGGCGTTCTTGCGACGGCCAGTGCCGTAATAGACAGCTTCGTTTGCCATTGTTACTTCTCCTCCAGCTTGATCTCGACGGGCTTCTGAGCGGCATGCGGATGCTCGGGGCCAGCGTAGACCTTGAGCTTGCTGAGCTGCTTGCGGCCGAGAGTGTTCTTCGGCAGCATGCCCTTAACCGCGTGCTCGATGACGCGCTCAGGATGCTTCTCGATGGCCTCGGTGAAGGTTTCGCACTTCTGTCCACCGGGGTAGCCGGAGTGACGGTAGTACTTCTTGTCGAGAGCCTTGTTGCCCGTGACGCGCACCTTCTCGGCATTGATGACGATGACGAAGTCGCCCGTGTCAACATGCGGAGTAAACTGCGGCTTGTTCTTGCCACGGAGAATGTGGGCAGCCTTAGCGGCAACCTTGCCCAGCACCTGGTCGGCGGCGTCGATAACGACCCACTCGCGCTCAACCTCTTGAGGCTTTGCGTAATACGTCTTCACGATTTCCTCCAAATACGTTTGTTCTGGTTCAAAAGTGCTGCTTCACGAAACTGTTCGGTTTCCTACGCCAAACCAACGGTCCAGAATCTGGACATTCTTTCGCGCTGTGTCCCGTTTTGAGCAGCGTTTAGCGGGGCTTTTGAAAGCGAACTTTTGCAGAATACAAGGGAAATCGCCGTGAGTCAATGAGCAATTTGGCGTTTCACCAGGCTATGAGCCGTTCTTCACGAAATCGGAATAAATGATAAGCATAGGTGCTCTGGCATGCGGCATCGACGCGTCGGCACAATGCAACCCCGAGCGAACTATCTATATATGTAAGGAATTTAAAAAGAATGGAGCCCGCGACCGGACTTGAACCGGTGACCTCTTCGTTACCAACGAAGTGCTCTACCGACTGAGCTACACGGGCAAAACTGGTGGGCGCGCTAGGATTCGAACCTAGGTAAGCAGAGCTAACGGGTTTACAGCCCGTCCCCTTTAACCACTCGGGCACACGCCCAGCAGTGCGAGGTGGAATTGTAGCGTAAAAATGCCGCCTTCCACCGAGAATTCCTGTGGAACTTCATTCTTTTTTATCGAGATGCATGTTTCACGATTAGAAACGGACTAATATGCACAAAACCGATTTTTTATGCAATGCAATCAAAGGAGCAGCACATGATTAAAGCAGGAATCATGGGGGCAACGGGCTACGCCGGAGCCGAAGTGCTGCGAATTTGCGCAAACCATCCCGAATTCGACGTTTCTGTTATCACGTCCGATTCCGAAGCTGGGCAACGCATCGTCGACATATATCCCGCTTTCCGCGGCGTATACGACGAATTGACGCTCGAGCCACATACGACCGATTCGCTTCTATCATGCGACGTTGTGTTCATGGGCGTGCCGCACAAAGCCGGCATGCTCCACGCGCCGCGTCTCGTGAATGCGGGCGTGACATGCATCGACCTTTCGGCCGACTTCCGCTTCGCCAATGCTGCCGATTACGAAGCCGCCTACCATGTGCCGCATGCGGCACCCGAGTTGCTCGAGCGCGCAACGTTCGGCCAGCCCGAAACCAACCGCGCCGCCCTTGACGTACTTGCAGCGCGCCATGCCGCGGGCGAGGCCGTTATCGTCGGCTGCGCCGGTTGCTATGTGACCGCCTCTATTTTGGCGGCAACTCCCGCACTTGCCGCAGGCTTCGTCAATCCCAATGCGCCCATCATCATCGATGCCATCTCCGGCATCACGGGCGCGGGCCGCAAGCCAAGCGCACGCACTCACTACTGCTCCGACGACGAATCGCTCGAAGCGTATGGCCTGCCGCTCCATCGCCATCAGCCCGAGATTGCGCTTTCCTACGGTCGCACCCTTTCCGCCGCCAACGTTCCCGTGGCAGGCGACGCATCTGTGCGTCCTGCACCTGCGCATGTGATTTTCACGCCGCATTTGGCGCCGCTTAAGCGCGGCATTCTCGCCACGGTGTATTTGCCGATCGCCGAAGGCGTCGAGTTCGATGATGAAACCCTCCATCGCGCTTACGAGGACGCCTATAGAGCGTCGAACCTCGTCACTGCCCTGCCCCAAGGCGTATGGCCCAAAACCGGCTCGGTATCAGGCACGGCTCGCGCGCACGTCAATGCGTCGCTGAACCGCGACGAGCGCATGATCGTCGCCATGGCCGCCATCGACAACTTGGGAAAGGGCGCCGCCGGCCAAGCCGTGCAGTGCGCGAACATCATCTTCGGGCTCGCCGAAGATGCAGGATTGGGCGGCGTGGCATGCGCATCGTAGCAAACAGAACAGCCATGCTTTCCTTGAGGAGGAACGAGCGACGAAGCTAGGCGTTCGCCGTCCGTCGCCTTAATCAGGCGCGCACGCACAACAACGAAGCGCGCCTGTCTTCGGCTCGGCGCATACGCCCTGCCCCACACTTCCACACCTTCTTTCCCCGATGCATGCCTGCTCGGCGCTGCATGCGCTCGGCAGACCTCAAGGAGTCCTATGAAATTCACAAAAACCGGCGTTCGCAGCGCCAACTACGCCGCCAAAGTCAACCTGCTCGTCGAAGCGCTGCCGTGGATTAAAAACACCACGGGCAAAACCGTACTGATTAAATACGGCGGATCGGCCATGGAGAACCCCGAACTCATGGCGCAAGTCATGACCGATATCGTTCTGCTGAAAATTATCGGCATGAGGCCGATTATCGTGCATGGCGGCGGCAAAGACATCTCCGCAGCATTCGAGAAAAGCGGCATGCCCGTTGAATTCAAAGACGGCCTGCGCGTGACGCCCGATGACGCAATGGAGCTTGTGCGCATGGTGCTCGTGGGTAGCGTGAATCGCCGCTTAGTCGACGCCATCAACGTACACGGGCATCTCGCTGTGGGCGTAAGCGGCGGCGACGGCTGCACTATTCGCGCCACGCAGCTCGACCCCGAGCTTGGCCGCGTCGGTCAAATCACGGGCATCGACCCCACGTACCTCGAGCATCTCGTCAACGACGATTACATTCCCATCGTGGCGTCCGTCGCGGCGGGCGACGACGGCAAGCCCTTCAACATCAACGCCGATATCGCGGCGGGGCATTTGGCCGCTGCGCTGCATGCGCACAAGATTATTTTTCTTTCCGACGTCGACGGCCTCTATAAGGATTTCAGCAACAAAGACACCCTTATTTCTTCGCTTACGTCGGACGAGGCGCGCGACCTCGTCGAATCGGGCACGCTATCCAGCGGCATGATTCCGAAAATCGAAGCCTGCCTCGCCGCGCTTGATGCAGGCATCCCCGCCGCGCACATCATTAACGGCACCATGCCACATGCGCTTTTGCTCGAGCTGCTCACCGACCACGGTGTGGGCACCATGATGAAGCCGAGCACGCCCGATGAAACCTACCAAGCGCAGCCGCTCGATGCGCTTGCAAGCCGCCTCGACGCCAATGTCGACACCGATCAGGAATAGCGATTTCCACCAAACTAAACGCGCATATTCGCGTCGAAAGAAGGGATCTTTCATGAGCCTCGCACAACAGCAAGAACTTGAATCGAAATACATGATGGGCACTTTCGCCCGCAAGCCGGTCGAATTCGTGAGCGGCAACGGCATGACGCTTACCGACGACAAAGGCAAGCACTACCTCGACTTCATTGGCGGCATCGGCGTTATTAGCCTGGGGCACTGCGCGCCCGCACTCGTAAAAACCCTGCAAGAGCAAACCGCAAAGCTCATGCATGTCAGCAATTATTACTACATCGAGCACCGCGGCGAAGTCGCCGAGAAACTGTCGAACATTCTGGGCGGCACCACCGATGCCGGCGAACCCGTTACGTGGAAGACGTTCTTCTCGAATTCGGGCGCAGAGTCCAACGAATGCGCCATCAAACTCGCGCGCCTCTACGCGAAGCGCTTCGGCAACGGCGGCTCGACTATCGTCACCATCACGAACAGCTTCCACGGCCGCACACTCGCGACGCTCGCCGCAACTGCGCAGCCGCTGAAGCAGGAGGCCTTCAAACCGCTGCCAGGCGGCTTCGTCGACGTGCCGCAAAACGACGTTTCGGCACTTAAGGAGGCATTCGCCAACCATGACGTGTGCGCCGTGATTCTGGAAGTCGTACAAGGCGAAAGCGGCGTACATCCATGCTCTCAAGAGTATATGGAAACGGTTCGCCGCCTGACGAGCGAAAATGGCGCGCTCATGATTTGCGACGAAGTGCAATGCGGCATGTATCGCTGCGGCGTTCCATTCGCGTTCCAGCATTACGGAATCACGCCCGACGTCGTTGCCATGGCGAAGGGCATCGCGGGCGGCGTGCCCATGGGTGCCTGCGCCGCGCGTGCCGAAGTGGCCGACGCATTCGCGCCCGGCGATCACGGCACGACGTTTGGCGGCAGCTGCCTTGCCATCGCCGCCGCGAATTGCGTGCTCGACGAGTTGGGCCGCGAAGGCGAGATCGAGCGCATCGAGGCCGCCGGCGAACACCTGGCCGAGCGCCTGGCTGCCTTGCCCTACGTGAAGGAAGTGCGTGGCCTCGGCCTTATGCGCGCCGTGGAATTCGACGATTCCGTCGACGCGCCCGCGCTCGTGCTGGCGGCGCTCGATGCGCCCCAGGGCCTTGTCCTCAACTACACCGGCGCCCACACCCTGCGCTTCCTGCCGCCGCTCATCGCCACGAACGCCGACATCGACGCTATGGCCGACCAACTGGCTAAGCTTATCGAGGCATAGCAACAGCAGGCCGCAAAGATTACTCTTTGCGGCCCCTCACGCAACCCATTCCCCTTCCCAGGCAACTCCACTTGCCCAGCGGAAGATACAAAAAGCGGACCGGCAAGCCTCCGGTCCGCTTTCTTTTTAGAATGCATCTCGCATCTTCAACGAATGCTAGTACGCACACACTTCGCCATAGGCATCGGCGCGACGGTCACGCAGATACGGGCTCGTCACACGGTTCTTGCGCACCTCATCGAAATCGAGGTCGGCATACAGAATGCCCTCGGCCTCTTCGGTGATCTGGCACATTTTGCCACCTCGCGGACCACACACCATGCTTCCGCCGTGCATATACAAATCGCCGCCCTCGTGGCCGAAGCGGTTCACCGCGCCCAGGAATACCGTGTTCTCAAGCGCGCGGGCGGGCGCGTTGATTTCCCACACATCTTTATCTTGCACGCACCATGCACTCGGACACACGATGAGCTCGGCGCCCTTCAATGCCAGCGTGCGAGCGGCCTCGGGGAAGCCCATGTCGTAGCACACCATAATGCCGACCTTGCCAAACTCGGTATCGAATACCGGGAATTCGTGGCCAGCACGGAAATAGAAACGCTCAAGCGCCCACAGATGCACCTTGTCGAACGAGCCCTGCACCGTACCGTCGGAATTAATGAATACCGCGCTATTGAAAGGAACGCCCGAAAGGCCGTGCAGAAGGGCGATGGGGGCTACGATATACACGTGATTTTTGCGGGCCGCTTCCTGCAAGGCGCGCACCGTGGGTCCGTCGATAGGCTCGGCGAGCTCAGTCATGTGCGGTCCGACCGTATCCAAGTGATAGCCCGTGGTGAACAGCTCAGGGAACACCACCATATCTGCGCCAGCCGCCGCCGCTTCATCGATCATGGGCAACGCGCGAGCCATACTCGCTTCCACATCGCCCAGCACGCTTTGGAACTGCACCAACGCAAGCTTCATCTTCGCCATGATTTTCCTTTCGATATCGCGCCGAACCACGGGCTCGGCAACGCGCCATACGCATATCGCCACATTCTATGGCGTTGACGTTTCGCACGCAGCGCAACCGGGCGGCACGCGTGCAAGCACATCGCCGAAGACCGGTTCTCTGTCGTTTTTTATTCGTTCCACTATGCTGCATTAGACCCTGACGCGCAAGCACCCCGCTCGGCAATAAACGGCAAACGTGGGCGGCAAACGGCCCATTCGGCACTACAATGGCGCTAACGCATCTTAGAAAGGATCGCCATGCTCTTCAAACACCTTATCGAATTGTACGAACTGCTCGATTCCCCTCAGGCATCGGGCGCGATTGTCGCCGATTATCTGAAAGCCATTGACCCCGAATGCCTCGTTGAAACCTACCCGTTGGAAGGCCCCAAGGGCACCACCGACATGGTGCGCGTGCGCATTCCTGGCTCGCATGGCAAATCAAGCGGCGGCGACGCGCCGACCATCGGCCTGCTCGGCCGTCTGGGCGGCTTGGGCGCGCGTCCTGAGCGCATCGGATTCGTCTCCGACGGCGACGGCGCACTCACCGCGCTTGCCTGCGCCGCGAAGCTCATCGACATGCATAAGCGCGGCGACGTTCTACCCGGCGACGTGTTCGTGAGCACGCATGTGTGCCCGCACGCACCCACTATGCCGCACAAGCCTGTGCCGTTCATGGGCTCGCCCACATCCACCGCGGCCATCAACGCCGAAGAGGTCACGCCCGAACTCGATGCCATTCTGGTTGTCGACACCACCAAGGGCAACCGCATCGCCAACAACCGCGGCTTCGCGATTTCCCCCACGGTGAAACAGGGCGTCGTGATGCGCGTCAGCGAAGACTTGCTGGGCATTGCTGAAATCGCCACGGGCAAACTGCCGCAGGTGTTCGCAATTTCAACGCTCGATATCACGCCCTATGGCAACGGCCTGTACCACCTCAATTCCATCATGCAGCCCTGCACCTGCACCGATGCGCCGGTCGTTGGCGTTGCCATCACCACGCAAACGGCGGTGCCGGGCTGTGCCACCGGCGCCACGCGCCTGCCCGATCTCGACGAGGCTGGCACGTTCATGATCGAAGCGGCCAAAGCGTTCACCGCAGGCGACGCGCGCTTCTTTGATCCCGAGGAATACGACCTATTCATCAATCGCTACGGCAGCATGGCGCACCTGCAAACCATGGGCAATCTGTCCGCGGAAAACCCGATGGCGTAAAGACCTTCAAAGCGACCGCAATGCTCTCCCGTCGGAACAGCACATAAAGAAAGGGACCCAGCCGGGTCCCTTTTTCATACAGCAGCGTATTTGGGCTATTCGGGCCGCAGCCAGCGAGCGGCAGCCCAACAATCGCACCTTGAGCGAAGTCGAAACGGCACGCGCTTCGATACGCTCGTCAAAGGCTCGCAAGAGATGCGCCACCAGGCTGCTTCACAGCATCGAAGGCTTTCGCCGTTCGACAGAACGGCGAAAGCCTTTTGTACGCGAGCGACAATTAAAAGGCAACTCGGCCGCTAGAATCGGTCGCATCGTCGGCAGTTAGCGCCGGCCGACAGACCGGCGCACCCCCCTCTACATGCGCTGCGGAGCGGAAATGCCCAGAATGCCGAGCGTCTGCTCAAGCACAACGCGAACCGCGTCGCACAGAGCCAGGCGAGCCTTCTTCAGGCCCTCGTCGTCGGCCTTCAGAATCTTGCAGTTCGTGTAGAACTGATGATACAGGCTGGCGAGATCCTGAGCGTAGTGCGTCAGGCGGAACGGCGCACGGTCGCGAGCGGCCAGAGCGATAAGATCGCCGAACTCGCTCATCTTGCGCATAAGGGCCAGCTCCTCGGGAGCGGTGAGCACCGCAAGGTCGACGTCGGCCGGAATGGCTTCGGCAGCAACGGCAGCCATATCGAGGTTGTCCTCGCCAGAATGGCCAGCCTCGTCGCGCAGCAGCTTGCAAATGCGCGCATGCGCGTACTGCACGTAGTACACGGGGTTGGAAGAGTCCTGCTTCTTGGCAACGTCAATATCGAAGTCGATCGGCTGCTCAGTGGAGCGGCTCAGCATGTAGTAACGCGTAGCGTCAATACCGACTTCGTCGATGAGCTCTTCGAAGGTGATCATTTCACCGGTGCGCTTGGACATGCGAACAGGCTTGCCGTCGCGGAAGAGGTTGACCAACTGGCCGAGCATAACTTCGAGCGCGCCAGGGAAGCCCATAGCGGCCAAAACGGCAGCAACGCGAGCGATATAGCCATGGTGGTCGGCGCCCCAGATATCGATCAGGATGTCGAAGCCGCGCTCTTTCTTCCAGTAGTGGTACGCAACGTCAGACGCGAAGTAGGTGTAGTCGCCGTCGGCCTTGCGCACAACGCGATCTTTCTCGTCGCCGTATTCAGACGACTTGAACCACACAGCGCCATCTTTCTCGTAGATGTCGCCCTTGTCTTTCAGGTTGCCGATGCAGTACTCAAACGGGCTCTTGCCGCCGAACTCTTCGGAAGGCAGATACATCTCGCGCTCGGACTGCCAACGCTCGAAGTGGTTGCCGAAGCGATCCGTGATGTCGTGGAACATCTTCATGATGTAGGCGTAGCCGAATTCGCGGAACTCCACCATGCGCTCATGCTCGTCGGCGTTTTCCCACTTATTGCCGTCGCGATCGATGATTTCTTTCGCGATATCGTTCACGTACAGGCCGTTATAGCCACCCTCGGGAACAGCGGCATCTTCATGGCCGAGCTGCTGCAGGTAGCGAGCGGCGATGGACAGGCCGAACTTGTCCATCTGAACGCCATGGTCGTTGATGTAGAACTCTTCGAAGACCTCATAGCCGGCATGGCGCATGAGGTTTGCGGTTGCCGAGCCAAGGGCAGCCCAGCGGCCATGGCCAACGTGCATCGGGCCCGTGGGGTTTGCGGAGATGTACTCGATGTTCACCTTGCGCTTGCCTTCGGGCTGCGTGCCCTTGCCGTAATCGGCGCCCTGCTCGCGAACCTGAGAAACGACATCCTGCATGGCAACGTTCTTCAGTCGGAAGTTGATGAAGCCCGGGCCGGCGATTTCGGTGCTCTCGATAAGGTCATTCGCGGGAATGCCGTCGACAATCGCCTGCGCGATTTCACGCGGGTTCTTCTTGGCTTCCTTGGCGCAGCGCAGAGCAGCGGTGCAAGCCCAATCGCCATGACCCTCGTCGCGCGGACGCTCGAGCGCAATTTCGGGAATGTTCTCAATCGGCAGAGCGCCAGATTCGCGGGCAGCCTCAAACGCCTTGGTGAGAAGCTGAGTCAATTCTTCGCGTGGTTGCATTGATGCCTTCCTTTTCGTCTACGAAGCGGCAAACCGCTCCCTTTTGCATCCGGTTTTCGCCGTGGCGCAGCATAGAGTGTGCGCGCACGTAAGCCTCGATCGCCTGGATTTTTATATAAGCCTAATCATTGTAGCACGTCAAATATGAAAACCTCCCAAGCGCAGGGAATTCGCGAGAGTGGCAGAACTCGTAGCGCTTACGGCCACAACGCGCGCAAAAAAGCGCAATTCGATCCCATTGCCGCACCATGAACGGCTATCATATATCCGCGAATAAGAACAATCCGTTCAGGCAGGAGGAGTCGCGTGATCGATTTCGATGCGGCATGGCGCCATTTGCAGCAAACGACCAAAGCGCCTGACGACTGCCAACGATGGAATAAAAAGGCCGCGCGATACGATTCGCGCGATGCAAAAAACCTGTACGCCGAGGCGTTCGTCGAGCTCGCATGCGTGCAGCCCGGCGAAACGGTATTCGATATGGGCTGCGGAACGGGCACCCTCGCCGCCGAAATGGCAACGAGCGGTCACAAGGTCATTGCCGCCGACTTCAGCAGCGGCATGCTCGCGAAATTGCGCGAGAATATGGCGCTTCGCGATATCGAGGTCGCCGAGAGTCTCGATTCGCTCAATCCAGGCAGCGTTTTCCCCTTGCACATGAGCTGGGAAGACGATTGGAGCCAATTCGGCCTTCGCGAAAACATGGCCGACGTCGCGTTCGCATCGCGCTCCATCGCGGTTGCCGACCTAAGAAGCGCGTTGCGCAAGCTTTCCTCCATCGCTCGACGACGCTGCTGCATCACCATGACCACCGGAACTTCTCCGCGCGTTGACGCCCGCGTGCTTGCCGAGCTCGGCGTTGGCGCAGCTCTCAATCGCGATTACATCTACGCGTTCGGCATGCTCGCCCAAGCGGGCTTCGAGCCCGAGGTGCGCTTCATCCATTCTTCGCGAAAAGATTCTTTCGAATCGGAAGGCGACGCCTTTGGCGATTTCTCGCAAATGATCGATATCGGCGCGCCCGATTTAAGCGATGCCGAACGATCCCAAGCCCAGGCCAACCTTCGTATTTGGCTCGCGAAGCATCTTGTCGACAACCCCGAAGCGGGCATGCCCGATAAGAAGGGCTATCCGCAAGGACCTTTCACGTTGGATTTTCAACGCATCGTTCCCTGGGCATTCATCTCATGGAACGCGAAAGACGGCCAATTCTAGCAGCCTCGGCAATTCATTAGGAAACACCGCGAGCCCGAAACGCCCGCGTCGCACACGGAAGGACAGTCCATGACGAAGATGATTTCTCTGGAAGAAGCGCGTGAGCTTGTGCTCTCGCGCGTAACGCCGCTTGAGGCGGAAACCGTTGGCCTGCTCGACGCTGCAGGGCGCGTTGCCGCCGCCGACTTGAAAAGCGACATCGACGTAAGCCCGTTCGCCCATGCGGCCATGGACGGCTATGCCGTGCGCCGATGCGACCTCGCGGGAGCTACGGCCGAGTCACCCGTGACGCTCGAAGTCATCGACGAGGTGCCTGCGGGCGGCGTATTCGAAGGCTCGGCCGAAGCGGGCCAATGCGTGCGCATCATGACGGGTGCCGCCCTTCCGAGCTGCTTTGATGCCGTCGTGAAATACGAGATCGTAAGCGTGGTGGAAGGCGGCGGGAAAACCAGTGGTCGCGTGGCATTTTCCGCGCAACCCAAAGAGCGCGACAACGTGCGCGAAGCAGGCGAAGAAGCCCGCGCAGGCGAAACCGTCGTGAACAAAGGCGAAGCAATCACGACCGCGGGCGTCGGCTTTTTGGCCGGCTGCGGAGTGCTGCAGGTGCCGGTTTATCGCAAACCGCGCGTGGCCGTTATCCCCATCGGCAGCGAGCTTGTGCCGCCGAGCGAAGTTCCTGGCCCGGGCCATATTCGCAATTCGAACAGCTACGCCCTCGCGGCATGCGCCAAAGCCGCCGGCTGCGAGGCTGACATGTTCGACATCGTTCCCGACGACGAAGCCGCCCTCGAAGCCGCGGTACGCGAGGCGGCCGCAACGCACGATTTCGTGGTTACCTCCGGCGGTGCCTCAAACGGCGACTTCGATTTCATCAAACCCGTCGTCGAACGCGCGGGAGAGCTGCTCATGACCACCGTGAATATGCGTCCCGGCAAGGCGCAAACTTTCGGCATTGTCGAGGGCACGCCGGTATTCGGACTGCCGGGCAACCCCGCCGCGGCTTATATGGGCTTCGAGCTCATCATTCGAGCCGCGCTGCTCAAAATGCAAGGTCGCACCGCGTTCGAGCACCCCACGGTCGTCGCAAAGCTCACATGCGATAAGAAAAAGAAAGACCCGCGACGCCTCTTCATGCGCGCCACGCTTTCCCGAAGCGAATCGGGCGAACTGCTCGTAACGCCGGCGAAAAACCAGAGCTCGGGCCTCTTCGGCCCCATTCAGAAAACGAACTGCATGGCAGTTCTGCCCGAGAGCGCGCAAGACGCTCACGCAGGCGACGAGATTACCTGCGTGCTTTTGGATATCGCCGAGGGAACCATCATCTAGCCCACGATGTCGGTCCCCCTTTTAAGAAAGGAAATCACCATGACTCTTAAATTCGCCATTATCACGTGCTCTGACACCCGTTCCATGAAAGAAGACACCGCTGGTGCCGCGCTCGAGGAGCTTATCAAGAAGGAGGGCTGGGAAGTCGCCAGCCACGTTGTCGTGCAGGACGACCGCGTGCTTATCGCGGGCAGCATCCTTGAGGCCTGCGATGAAATTGGCGCCGACATCGTGCTCACTTGCGGCGGAAGCGGCCTTTCGCCGCGCGATGTCACGCCTGAAGCCACGCGCGACGTGTGCGACCGCGAGGTTCCCGGCATTGCCGAGGCGATGCGCTACCACAGCCTGCAAATCACGCCTTATGCGATGCTGTCGCGCGCAATTGCTGCTCAACGTGGCAACACGCTCGTCATCAACCTGCCCGGCAGCGAGAAAGCCGCTCGCGAAAATTGGGAAGGCATCGTTGGCGCGCTCGGCCATGCAGGCCACATGATGGCCGGCGAAGGCCACGATAAATAAACCCGCCGCACGCAGCAGCAACATCGCCGCCATTTGCAAAAATCACCATAGAAGAAGCGCCGCCCACAGCATCACTCACCGCGCCACATACAAAAAACCTGCCAAATGCTCTAGGCATTTGGCAGGTTCCAGACTCGCTACTTGCGTTCCCACAAACCGGTTTTGCCGCCATCTTTCTTCAGCAGACGCACATCCATAATCTCCATGCCGCGATCGACCGCTTTGCACATGTCGTATACCGTGAGGCATGCCACGCTTGCAGCAGTCAGCGCTTCCATCTCGATGCCCGTCTTGCCCGTCACGCCGCACGTCGTCGTAATGTGGATACCCACGCGACCGTCCTCGCGATCGCCGGCCCCAACAGGCTCGCAGCTCACTTTCGCCTTGGTAATCATGAGCGGGTGGCACATCGGAATAAGCTCGCTCGTCTTCTTCGCGGCCATCACCCCCGCCACGCGCGCGCACGCCAAAACATCGCCCTTTGCCGCCGTACCCGACGTAATAAGTTCGAGCGTCTCGGGCTTCATCGAAATAAAGCCCTCGGCCACCGCGATGCGCTCGGTGTCGGCCTTCTGCGAAACGTCCACCATGCGAACATCGCCCTTTTCATCGATATGAGTAAGCTTCTCTTCTGCCATAACGATTTCCTTTCAAGAAAAGCCCTACAAGCAAGCCAAAGGAGTCGCCGGCATGGCTCGCGGCCTTCGCGGAGGCCGTCGGTGCTCAAGCTTGCCCTTCCATTCAAAAGCTAAACACCGCCAGGGCGGCGCATAACAAGCCAAAGGCGAGCGGTAGCCGACCGCGGTCTTGGCGAAGGCCGCGAGCCATGCCGGCGACGGTCGTATCTATCCACCAATCTGCGACATGCCACGCTCGGTTCCCACCTTGTCGTGGTGATCATCGGGCTTAGCCCCCAACGCTTCCATAAGCACCGAGCGAATCGCGTCGTCGCCACCGTCGCCACGAAGCGCTGCACGCATGTCATATTCAACATCCGAGAACAGACATGGGCGAATCTTTCCATCGGCCGTCATGCGCAAACGATTGCACTCGCTGCAGAAATGGCGCGAAAGCGGGCTGATGAAACCAACCGTTCCCTGGGCGCCCGGGAACATGAAGTACCGCGCCGGCCCCCACCCTTTCGGCCTGTCGTCGCCCGCAGGCACAAGCGTCGGCAAGCCTTCGGCCTTGGCTCGTTCGTTAATCACATCGAACAGCTCTTCGCTTGGAATCACATCTTCGCGACCCCATCCGCACCCATGCGAACCAGCGCTTTCGCCAACGGGCATGTATTCAATAAAGCGCATGTGCAACGGGCGGTCGATCGTCATCTTCGCAAACGCCAAGAAGTCTTGCCCCAAACTGCGAACGGTCACCGCATTCACCTTCACGGGGTCGAAGCCGGCAGCAAGCGCGGCCTCGATGCCGTCAAGCGCCTCATGCAGCTCACCGCGGCGCGTGATATAGCGAAATTGTTCGGCATCGAGCGTATCGAGTGAAATGTTCACGCGCGAAAGCCCCGCAGCCGCGAGCTCTTCGGCATACCTCGGCAGCAACACGCCATTGGTCGTGAGCGAAACATCATCGACGCCGGGAGTTTCATGTATCGCACGCACCAAACCAACCGCTCCCTTGCGAACCAGGGGCTCACCACCCGTCAGGCGGAATCGCTTTATGCCCATGGTCGCGGCAACGCGAACAACGCGCTCGATTTCTTCAAGGCTCAGAATATCGGAATGGCACAACGACTCCACGCCATCGGCCGGCATGCAATAAATGCAGCGATAGTTGCACCGATCGGTCAGCGAGATACGCATATAGTCAATCACGCGCCCATGCGAGTCTTTCATGAAGGCCCCCTTCTATGGCGTGCACACCCCCCCATGCGCATGCCAGGTTATCTTTCCTGAAATTATACCTTCGCAAGAACAAAGAAACGCCGCCGAAGGTCGATTCGGCCGGCGTTTCAGTACGAAACAAATCAATCTGTCACGAAACGCGCCCAAAGCGTTACCGCGAAACCAGATACATGCTCTCCGTAGGAATCTCGATAAGCAACTCATCGCCTTCTTCGGGAAGCTCGCTTGCGTCAACGGCCAGCTTATCAACCTTCCATTGCAAATGCAGCTTCAGGAATTTCATCGACTCGTCTTCTTCGGCGATATCGCGCTCAATCTGTTCGCTTTGGTCGTGATCGAGAAACGACAGCATAACCGAACGCTCGAAGCGCGAGTCGCTCACGCGATCGGCGCGCATGCGAAAGACGTTTTCGCCCAACGAGCTCGCGCGCTTCAAGAAGAACGCGCGCACGCCGAACCATTTCACATCGCGAGGAACGGGCTTAGATGACGCGAGCGTAATGCCCCAATCGGGCAGATGCACATGCGCGTCGTCGACGTATTCGGCAGGCGTCGTGTTCTTGCAGCCCGACAACTTAATCGCGGCCAAGCTCTGCGGGTCGTTCACGACATTTTGCTTGGGTCCAATCTCCATAATATGCCCCGCCTCAACCACGGCGATTCGATCGCAAAAGCGAAATGCCTCGTCGATATCGTGGCTCACATACAAAATCGTCCCCTTGAACTGCTCAAACAAGCCAAGAAGATTCTGTTCGAGCGAGCTTTTCAAGTGCGAGTCAAGCGCCGAAAACGGTTCATCGAGCATAAGAATGCCGGGGCGCGCCGCAAGCATGCGAGCAAGCGCCACGCGCTGCTGCTGCCCACCCGAAAGCTGCACAGGGTAGCGCTTCTCCATGCCTAAAAGGCCGAAGCGCTGCATCTGCTCATGAACCGCTTCTGCGCGCTCGGCCACCGTAGCGCCCTTCGGCAAACCAGCCGCCACATTCTGCTCGATAGTCAAATTCGGGAACAGCATATAATTCTGGAACAGCAGCGCCGTTTTCCTCTGCTGAGGCGAAAGGTCGACTTTCGCTTTCTTCCCGGGGGCTTTATCGAAAAACACCGTGCCATTGACCACGATTTTGCCCGCATCGGGCTTTTCGATCCCCGCAATCGAACGCATCGTGAGCGATTTGCCGCACCCCGACGCGCCCAAAAGGCCAAGCGTTTCATCGCCCGCAGAAAACTGCTGGCACAGATGGAACCCCCTGAGCTTCTTTTCGATATCTACCTCAAGACTCAAAGCCAAGCCTTTCTCACACCCATTACGCGCCGCAGCCCTGCAAGCAGCGCGCCTCCAGATTCGCGCAGTTAATTTCCCTCGCGCTTACGGTATTTCGTGGTTCGACTGCTCCACAGGTTGATGAATAAGATCACTACGAAGCTGAACGCGATAATGACAGCCGTCCAGAACCATGCGACCGAATCGTTGCCGTTCATCCATTCAAAATAAATCGCAATGGGAATCGTACGCGTAACGCCCAGATAATTGCCGGCAAGAAATAGGGTCGCGCCGAATTCGCCCAATGCGCGCGCGAACGAGAGCACCGCGCCCGCCGCAATGCTGCTCCACGAAAGCGGCAGCATCAGGCGAACGAAAATCTTCGCATTGCTCCACCCCAACGTACGCGCCGCATCGAGCATGTTCGCGTCAAGGCTCTCGAATGCACCCAGGGCATTGCGATACATGAGCGGAAACGCCACCACCACGGCTGCAATAACGCACGCCGTCGGGCTAAAAATGAGCGGGAAGCCAATGTCGATCCAGAACTGGCCAAACGCCGTATTGCGACCGCACAAATACAAAAGCAAAAAGCCGCATACCGTCGGAGGCAAAACCATGGGAATCGTGAAAATCACGTCGCAGATATTCTTTGCGCGCGGCGAAATATTGAGGCAGAAATACGCCGCAAGAAGGCCCAAGACGAAGATGAACACAATCGCGATACCCGTGGTGCGAAGCGACACCCACAAAGGGCTCCAGTCCAAATTCGCCAAGAATTCCCCGATGGCGGCAAAGCCCGTCGCCTCTTCCTCGATAGCGATGTCGCCCTTCTGCGCGAGACATCCAAAGTCGGCGAAAGAAGGCTTGAAGTAGTGCTCGTTTTCACTATCGGTCAAATCGCTTCCGTCGACCCCAATGACGAATACGTATGTTTTGCCCGATACTTCCTGGTCGAACTCGAAGCGAACGGCGCCTTCTTCAAATACCGTCTCGCTCGTGAAATACCACGCATCGAAGCTCGACAGAGCCTTCGAACCTGCCGCTTGCCCCGCATCGAGAGCCACGAGCATCGCTTTAAGCGACGCTTGGTCGGCGGCGGAGGCCACATCGATATCGAGGTCCCTCGCAACTTTTTCGGGCACATAGGCAACCACGTAGTCATCGCCCGCAACGAGTTGCACGCACGTTCCCGCATCGCGCCCTACCAAGTACGAGTATCCATGGTATTCGCCATCGATTTCGCGATTCGTGCCTTTTTGCGCACGGGAAAAATCGCCTATCGCAAAGCTGCTGTTTTCAAGTTCGGCCGCATCGCCGCTCTTCGAAACGGTCACGCCCGAGGTGTCGACCGAAGCATTGACCGCGACGCCCGAAGCCGTTTTCGGCGCATTCGGCGTATCCACGTCCCCAAGCGCATCATCCGCAAACGCAACTCCAAATGGAACCGCCACCGAAAGAGCGAGCGCTGCCGCAGCAAGTCTTGCGAAAAGCGTCTTTGCCTTGTGCATAATCATCCCCACTACGAAAGAGGATGGGCGCATTGCACACCCATCCTCGTTACATGCCTCTTTGGCTCGCAAGCATCCAAGTAGCCATTTAGGCCAGCTCGAAGCCCCACTTCTGCCAAATCTCCTGAGCCTTCTCGCTGTTCTGGCACCAATCCAGGAATTCCTGAGTTGCTTCAACGTTCTTGCTCTGGGAAGTAATGGCGCCGGGGTACACAATGTTCTTATGCGTGTCAGCGGGAACGGTTCCCACAATTTCAACGCCACCAAAGCGATACACGTCGGAAGTGTACACAAACGCCACGTCGACGTCACCGGACTGAGCGTGCTTGCACACGTTGCCTACGGAAGTATCAAGAACGGGGTTGTAGCCATCGGCGAATGCGCCATTCTTGCCGGAAATGTCTTTGCCGGTCTTGCCCGTATCATCGCCAGAAGGAACATACACGCCAACCGTGGAAAGGGCCTGATCGGCATAGTTGCCAGCAGGAACAGACTCGTCACCGACGCAGAAGGTGTACTTGCCGTCGGCGATATCCTGCAGCGTAACGTCCTTAAGACCGCTGCCCTCCTTGGAAACAATCACAAGGTCGTTCTTGAACATGTCAACGCGAGTGCCCTCGTCGACATAGCCCTCTTTAACCGCCGTATCCATGGAACCCTTCGAGGCGGAAATCAGCAGGTCAGCGTAAGAGCCCGCGCCGAGCATCTCGTTCAACTCGCCCGAAGATTTGTACTGCGTGTCGGCAAAGGCAACATTGCTGTGTCCGTCTTCGATGTATGCAGCCTGAACCTCTTCCATCGCCTTGGAAAGCGAATTTGCCGCGAAAACCTGCAACTCCACCGGCTCCGCCGTGGGTTCGGTTGCCGCTTTCTCGTCGGTCACTTCCTCGGCCTTCTGCTCAGACGAGCAGCCCACCATCGCAACCATGGCCGCAAGAGCGGCAGCAAGCGCGAGGATGGAAAGCTTCTTCCATGCCTTAGCCATGAAATCCCCTTCTCTCGTTATACGCAAGCCCGACCCATCCTCTTGAGCGAGCCCCTTCCGAAATAACGCCCGAAGTACGAATTGGCACAAAGCGTGACGTATTTCATGCGCTTTATTCTCTACCGTGTATATTCTCATGTCAAGAAATTATCCGCGGTTTGCAATATTATTTTCTCCCCGAAATAATTTCCCTACCTGGCATGCGCGCCATGCATGCTCCCCGCGCCTCCGCCTGCATGACTCCGCCATTACACTGCGATTATTCAGCTGAAGGATAATGTTTCCTTCTTTTCGCGCTACGCGAAGGCGTACAATATGCGCAGGCACTTACTTGTGACAATGCGCGTTTCACGCCTCCAGTCGCCCTGCCTGCAATACCACCGTCGAAAGGCCCGCCATGGTTTCGCTCAGCGATATCTCCCCGCATGTCAAACTCAGTATTGGCAACGATGAAGCCAACGCCGTATTTGGCCGCGGCGTAGCGATGCTTTGTCGCGGCGTTCGCGATGACGGCTCGCTCAACAAAGCCGCAAAGAATATGGGCATGGCCTACAGCAAAGCCTGGCGAATCATGAAACAAACCGAAGAAGCCTTCGGATTCAACCTCATCAATCGAGATGGAGCGCACGGCTCAACGCTCACCAAGGAAGGCGCGCTGTTGCTTTCGGCGTTTGAACAACTCGAACGCGACGTCAATTCGTACGCAGAGCGCCATTTGCCTGAAATCTTCAACTCGCTCTAGCAATTCGAAAGAATCCGCTCCCAAACGCATGAGGGGGAAGGCACAACAACCGCCTTCCCCCTCATTTCTTTCTGGGCACTATGCAGCTCAAGCCAAGCGTCGCATCCAGCGAACCGCCGCCAACTCGCGGCTCACGAAAGAGACGCGCGAGCGCAACCACGATGCGTCCTCTCCCGCTTTCGAGCAGAAACGCAACTTTGTCTTCCGCGGGCCGGCCATCCATTGCATACGGCGCTTCGATTCGATCGCAACCTCCGCCAATCGCACAAACGAATGCGCAGCTATTTATCGCCTTCGGCCATAATGGTCGCTTCGATATGCGCAAGCTCCTCAGGCGTGTTCACATTAATGAAGCATCCACGCTCAGGAACCGCCTCGGTAACCTCGGCCGACATAAACGGGCGTAAGTTCACCAAATCGTAGAAATCTTTAGCGCGAACGCAGCCGCGGCCAAGAGCCTCAAGCGCCGCTTCCAAACACGGCTTCGTGCGATACACGGCATGGAACGGCTCGAATCCGAATTTATTGCACGGAACCACCGCATCAACGCGCTCAGCATGGGCAACAGCCGCTTCCGCTATCACAAGCTGGGGCGAAGCAAATACCATGTCGCATGCGATAACGGCGACAAGAGGATTCGAGGCCGCCTTGAATGCCGTACACAAACCTCGAAGCGAACCACGTTCTTCAAAGGAATCGGGCACAAGCTTCACGTCACATGGAATATCAAGTTCGCCCAAAAACCCGAGGCGAGACGCTTCGTTCGTGGTAATAACCAATTCGTCCGCCGCACACGCCACTCGCTCAACTATGCGCGTAAGCAGAGGCTCGCCCAAAAACGGAACCGTCGCTTTGCTTTGCCCCATACGGCGCGATTCCCCGCCCGCCTGAATTGCAACAGTGAGCTTTGGCCGCACATACACAGCCTGCAGAAAATCGGCTATACTTTCAATGTCTTCCAGCGAAAACGAAGGAACGCCCCTGCCCTTTGCGGCGGCGTGAACGTTTTCCATATTGCTTACCACGGCAACAGGAGCAACGCCGCGCACTGTGCCCATTTGGCAATATTCCTCAGCCGCAGGCACATCGCGATCGTTCCCCGAGCGCAGCACCTCAATTACATCGAGGCCGCTTTGCCGGAAACCTTCAACAATCACCAAATCGTGGTCAGGCATCTTCGAGACGATGTCGTCACATTCAATCTCATGATCGAGCTCGGTGATTCGAGCCATACGCGTAGGCGAAACAACAACCACGTCTCGCGACCCCGCCTCACGATGGCGGTACGAATCTTTTCCAGGCACATCGATATCGAAACCACAATGACCGTGATGCTTAATAGAGCCAATGTCGAAGCCACGAGAGACCAATTCGGCAATAACGCGAACGAGCAGCGTCGTCTTGCCCGAATTATGGCGGCCAACAAAAGCTACTGCCGGGCTAGGGCGATGAATGCGTCCGTCGCGATTGGCGTTGCATTCCAAACACTCGTTTAGAGGCACGCCCAAAGGCACCTTATTCATAGTTCTCGTGCTCAACGACAAGATCGCTCTTAATAGTGCCGACGAGCTGCTGCAACGCATCGACGGCATGCGGGCGAATATCGGCGCCAATGAGGACATACATGATGGAATCGCCAACCTTGAGCGTTCCCTCGTTCAGCCAAACGCGGATATAGAATACGCCCGGAAGCTCACGAGCTGCCTTCACGGCCTCAATAAGCCCATCGGTGTTGTACGAGAAGTCGATCGAAGAAACCTTGCCAAGGGAAGCGCCCTCGGCAGCTGCGTCGGCATTTTCAGCACGCACTTGCGCACGAGGCGTTTCACGAACGACGCCGTTGTGAGTGAGGTACATACCCACCATGGAGGCATTCGGATCCTGCTTCGCCTTATTGAGCCACGCATCCATCGAGGGCTCGGCGCCAGCATCGATACGCCAGCCAGGCCCCAAATCTACCGCAACATCAAAACCCTGGTCATTGCAAGCGATATCAGAGATGTCGTTCATCGTCATGATTTCCCCTTTCCGCCCCTCATTGAGGCTCCATAACGCCTATAGGTCAATAATACCTAAACGGCACTCCGCACGGACTAAAAAGAAGGCGCAAAGCCCAAAAGGGAAGCTGATCTCGAAATTATACAGCCCGTCGCACGAGAAAAGGGCGCATTATGCGGCAAAAGGGCATAGTGAGGGAAAGCACAGAGGCTTATTGCAGAAGCCAAGCAGAAAGAAGACGAGCCAGCAACCGACGAGATTGCCCGAAGAAATTTCGTCTCAAAACAGCACCATAAAAAACGAAAAGGGGCCATGGCCCCAAGAAATGCGGAAGCGCCCTGCATGAGCGCGACGCCCTGTCCTCCCGCAGCCTGGCGCTGCAGTACTTTCGGCGAAGGCGGGCTTAACTGCCGAGTTCGGAATGGGATCGGGTGATCCCCGCCTCTGTGGTCGCGCTCATGCAGGGCGCTGTGGCCCGCAAATGCGAAAATGAATATTACTGTTTCTCAGAAAGCGTGTCAAGAGCAAAACGGTAACCGCCGCTGCCATAATTAAGAGCCTTTGAAACGCGCGCAATCGTCGTTGCCGACGCACCCGTCGCTTCTGCAATAGCCGTATAAGGCTTACCAGCGTCAAGCAAGCGAGCAACCGAAAGGCGCTGAGACGTTTCCTTCATTTCACGAATCGTGAAAAGGTCTTCGCACAGGGCGTAGAGCTGATCTTTGTCCGACATAGAAGAAAGGACCTCAAGCAGGTCTTCGACCTCGGGAGTACGCAAGTTGCTCATCAATCCATCCTCTCTGTGTTCGTGAAACCATACTATTGTACTGCAGCCCACTAAAGTGCGCACGCATAATAAAACCGCCACAACGGCGGTATTTTTTCGTAAACGGCACCCAATATAAGGCGACAAAAAAAGGGCATAAGCCCTAAATATATGCGGAAGCGCCCTGCATGAGCGCGACGCCCTGTCCTCCCGCAGCCTGGCGCTGCAGTACTTTCGGCGAAGGCGGG
>CAKUIK010000036.1 GCA_934661005.1 uncultured Slackia sp. | reverse complement strand
CGCACTTCGAGCGTCATTTCGGTAGCGCCCAGGTTTCGCGCATCGGAAGCGACCAGCGCGATGAGCTCGGCGGCAATGCCGCGACGACGATACGATGGGTCGGTAGCGATTTTCAGAATCTGCACCTGGCCAGCGACGATCCATCCGCCGCAATAGCCAACGAGCCTTTGGCCGTCATAAGCCGCCCACCACGTGCGATCGCGACGCGGCAGCTCATCGGCCACAAGGGACGCGGCCCACGCGTCGCTTCCCATGCATTCGCGCTCCATCGCGGCGACGCCAGCGGCGTGGGCGGCGTCGAGCGGGCGATACGAAATGTTGGCAGGAACGTCGACGATTTCGGCAGCCACAGAGGCACGGTTCTCGATTGCGGCCGACACGACATCGGCATGCTGCACACCCGTCGACAAATCGCGCGGCGAGAGCGCGTCGGTTTTCTCGGGGGCTTCTTTCGCCAGACGAATGCGCTCGTTTTCCTCAGCATCGGAAAGGCGCGTATATACGGGCAGAAGCACCGAAGGGTCGCCTGGGCGCAACGCCACAGGAGCCGCGCCCGCGTTCGCGCGAGCGGCGGCGGCATTCGATTCGCCATGCCACGCGGCGGGCGAGAGATCAATATCACCTATAGCAAGGCCAGCCTGGGCCGCGAGCAGCAAACCCGCGCCCGACACCGCCCACAGGCCCTCATCGGCGATGGCGCCCAAAGGCTCGAAAATCTCGCGGTATTTCACCAAGGCGTCGCCAAGAATCGTTAAATCGCCAGCTCGTTCAGGAAGCTGCGCCTCTTTCTCGGCGACCCACTCGCACGCAACTGCAGCCTTCACCACGGCATCGGTCGTAAGGCGGGAAATCCCAGCATCGGAAAGCTCGAACAGCGCGGGGTACACTTCCTTGCGCATGGCATCGGCAGCAACGAGCACGCGGCCGCGCACGCTTTTCGCCCACGCGCGCCATGCGACGGCGTCGAGCGTCGAGACGCCATAGAGCGGCACCTCGAGCGCCGAAGCGACGCCTTTGGCCGTAGCCATGCAAATGCGCACACCCGTGAAGCTACCGGGGCCGCGGCCGCACACGACCGCCGCGATATCTCCTTTGGACACGCCCGCTTCGGCGAGCGTCGCGTCAACTTCGCTCAAGAGGATGGTGTTGCTCGCGCGATGCGCGGGAATTTCACGGCACGCGAATGGCACCACGCCAAATGCCGGATTCTCGGGGTCGCCGCCAGGAATCTCGGCATACCTCCCAACACCAACGGCCACGACCTCGTTCGCCGTGTCAAATGCCAAAATACACGCGCCGCGCGCGACGGATTCGTTTTGCATGCTCAAGGCCCATGCACCTTTCATGGCGGCTCAACGCCGCAAGTTCATACCATACATAAAGCGTATTGGCATTCTACCATCGCCCTAGCGGCGAGGCGGCTCATCCCCATCAATACAAAGAATCGCCCGCAGGCCATGCCCACGAGCGATTCTTTCGTCATATCGAAAACGGAGACGCGCTTTTTCAAAAAAGCGCCACCCAGCTTCCCCATTCTTGTCCGAAGCGATTCCCGGGACAATTCCCAGGGCGCCCCTTAAGCGTTCGCGCGACGAAGCGCCGGAACTGCCTGGCGAAGCACGTGGGCCAGGCTCACGCCGATCACGATTTTAATGGCGTCGAGCAGAATGAACGGAGCGATGCCCGCAAGGAAAGCTGCCATGGGGCTCATGCCCGCGACGGCCATGAGCTGCGCCCAGCCGCACACATACGAAATCGCGAGGAAAGCGAAAGCGGCGGCATACTCGCGAACCAGACCCAAAACCTTCGACGAAGGGGCCTTCCACGCCTTGAGCACCAGCACGGCGGCAACGGCACCCAACACGAAGCCGATGATGAAGCCGCCCGTGGGGCCCATGACCTTCGCAAGGCCGCCCGCCATGCCCGAGAACACCGGCACGCCAAGAGCGCCCAAAACAACGTAGCCGGCAACGCTCGCCACCGCTTCACGCGCGGGGAACAGCAGCACCACGAATGCGAGCACCATGGTCTGCAGCGTGAACGGCACGGGGCCCAAAGGCACCGTGACCCATGCGCCAATCGTGATGAGCGCAATCGCCAATCCGCAAAACGCGACCGATTCCGATCGCTTGAGCGTCTGCTTTTTCTGCATGAATGAAACCTTCCCTAGGTTTGAGAGCCACGCATCCATCGCGCCTGACTCATTAACAAATGTCCTAGCACTTTACCACGCGATAGTGCCGAGCGGAACCCCCGAATTGCCGCAAACAGAAAGAAGCCGCCCATGGCGGGCGGCTTCATGCGTGATTGAAAACAGCAGCGATGGCACCCCGTTCACCAAAACGGCGAACGCATTCGAGCGCTTACTCGAGGGGCTTGGCTTCCATCGCATCGACGAAGTATTCCTTCACCGGCTGCTCTCCGACGTCTTTCAGGTCGCCTTCGCCAATATGCCAGCACTGGGTCTTCGGCAGGCCTTCAATTTTGTCGGCAACGAAAACCGGGTCTTTGCCGGCGTTGCGCTGCTCGGTGTAGTCGTCGAGTGCCTTAATGGCCCATTTGCCCAAAAGCAGAATGGCGATAAGGTTCACGATGGCCATGAAGCCCATGAAGATGTCAGCGAGGTTCCACGCCAAATCGAAGCTGTTCACAGCGCCGAAGTAGATGATAACCAGGCACACGATGCGGAACATCGTGAGCAGCACGGGGCTGTCGTCTTTAATGAAGCGCAGGTTGCTTTCGGCGTAGAAGTAGTTGCCGATGAGGCTCGAGAACGCGAACGCGAAAATGGCGAAGGTAATCACGTGAATACCCCACTCGCCCACCGAGTTGTTCACGGCCATTTGCACGAGCGGCATGCCGTTGAGCGAAGTGGCCGTGGCGGGATCCTGCACATAGTACACGAGCACCATCATGGCCGAGCACGTGCAAATGAGCAGCGTGTCAATGTAGACCGAGAGGCTCTGGACCAGGCCCTGCTTAACCGGGTGCGAAACGCTCGCCGTAGCAGCGGCGTTAGGAGCGGAACCCATACCAGCTTCATTGGAGTACAGGCCACGCTTGATGCCAAGCATGACAACCGAACCCGCGAAGCCGCCGAAAATCGACTGGAAGTCGAATGCCGAGGCGAACATGAGGCCGAACACCGCCGGAAGCTCGCCGATATTGCTCACGGTTGTCCACACGGCAATCGCGATGTAGATGAGCGCCATAACGGGAACCACGACCGAAGTAATAACGCTGATGCGCTTCGAGCCGCCGAAAATGACGATAGCGGTCATGGCCGCGAGCACGATGCCACTTGCGATGGCGGCCTTCGTAGACATTTCGCCGTCGCCGGTGTAATACGCCAGCGAGCTCGTGGCGTTGAACGACTGCAGGCCGTTGAAGCCGAACGCAAAGCACAGAATAAGCAGCACGGCGAACACGATGCCCAGCCAGCGCTTGCCCAAGCCCTGCTCAATGTAATAAGCCGGGCCGCCGCGAAACTCGCCATCTTTGCCGCGCACCTTGAAGATCTGCGCCAAAGTCGATTCAACAAATGCCGATGCGGCGCCGACAATCGCCATAAGCCACATCCAGAACACGGCACCCGGACCGCCCGTGGCAATCGCGGTTGCAACGCCAGCGATGTTGCCCGTGCCAACGCGGCTCGCGGTGGACACCATGAGCGCCTGGAACGACGAGATGGAGCGCTTGCCGTCGACATGCTTCTTCTCGGTAAGCTGAGTGAACATGTCTTTGATGTAGCGAATTTGCACGGCCTTGGTACGAATGGTGTACCAAATGCCCGTTGCCACAAGCAGCGCCAGCAAGATGTAGGTGTACATGAAGCCGTCGATTTCGCCTGTGACATCAATGAGGAATGCGTTGATGTCCACGTTGGGCCTTTCTTTGCTATGAAACGTAACTGAAACATTCTACCCCGCCGCCAGCCATTTCACGAGCTAAAATACCTACACTTTTGCGGGTTGAAGAGCACGAAAAAGGGCCGAGCAGATGCTCGACCCTTCATGCGCCCCGTTTTCGAAGGTGCGTACTCTCGATTCGAAAGCGATTTAATTCTTGAAACTATGAATCGGGGCGGGAATACGGCCACCGCGCGTCACGAACGCCTCGCAGCTCGTTTGATTCACCGGAATGATGGGGGCGTAGCCCATGAGGCCGCCGAATTCGGCCATATCACCCACGCCCTTGCCCTCGACGGGAATCACGCGCACGGCAGTGGTCTTCTGGTTCACCATGCCGATAGCCGCCTCATCAGCGATAATGCCCGAAATAGTGGCCGCCGTGGTGTCGCCGGGGATGGCGATCATGTCCAGGCCAACCGAACACACGCAGGTCATGGCCTCAAGCTTCTCAATGGTGAGGCACCCGTTGGCTGCGGCGTCGATCATATTCTTGTCTTCCGACACGGGAATGAACGCGCCCGAAAGGCCGCCAACGTAGCTCGACGCCATAATGCCGCCCTTTTTCACCTGGTCGTTCAGCATGGCAAGCGCTGCGGTGGTACCCGGGGCGCCCACCTGGGCCAAGCCGATTTTCTCGAGCACCTCGCCCACCGAGTCGCCCTGGGCGGGCGTCGGGGCGAGCGACAGGTCGATGATACCGAACGGCACGCCCAAACGGCGGCTCGCCTCCTGCGCCACCAGCTGGCCCACGCGCGTGATTTTGAACGCAGTGCGCTTGATGGTTTCGCACAGGAATTCGAAATCGCGGCCGATGGCCTCATCGAGGGCGCGGCTCACGACGCCAGGGCCCGAAACGCCCACGTTGATAATGGCATCGCCTTCGGTCACGCCATGGAAACCGCCCGCCATAAACGGGTTGTCATCAGGGGCGTTGCAGAATGCGACGAATTTCACGCAACCGTACGAATCGTTGTCGGCGGTAGCGTGGGCAATATCTTTGATGATGTGGCCCAAAAGCTCCACGGCATTCATGTCGATGCCGGTTTTCGTGGAGCCCACGTTCACGCTCGAACACACGATGTCGGTTTCGGCGAGGGCCTGCGGAAGCGAGCGAATGAGCAGCTCCTCGGCAGGAGTCATGGCCTTGTTCACGAGCGCGGAGTAGCCACCCAGAAGGTCGACGCCCACTTCTTTGCCCGCACGGTCGAGCGTGTGCGCGATTTTCACGAAGTCGGCCGACGTTTTGCAGGCCGAAGCACCCACAAGGGAAATAGGGGTCACCGTGATGCGCTTGTTGACAATGGGAATGCCGAATTCGCGCTCGATAGCCTCGCCCGTGGCGACCAGGTCGCGGGCGCGCGCCGTGATTTTGGCATAGATGCTGTCGCAGAGTTCATCCACGTTGTCGCACGCGCAATCGAGCAAGCTGATACCCATGGTAATGGTGCGCACGTCGAGCTTTTCCTGCTCAATCATTTCATTGGTCTCGTGGACCTCTTGGATATTAATCATAGATATGAGTCTCCAAAAACGTTGGATTCGGAACGGGACGAAACGCCGGCCGAATTAAATTCGATGCATGGCGGTGAAAATTTCCTCACGCTGAGCACGCACGCGCACGCCGATTTCCTCGCCCAGGCTTTCCAGTTCAACGGCCATCGCGCCAAAGCTTTCGTCGGCGGCCGAATAATCGACAATCATCATCATGTTGAAGAACCCGTCGATGATGGTCTGCGAGATGTCGAGCACGTTCACCTTATGGTCAGAGAGATACGTGCACACGCGGGCGATAATACCCACAGTGTCTTGACCGACCACGGTGATGATGGCTTTGTTCATGGCATACCTTTCCAAAGGATCTTGAGCACTTTAGCGTAGTGTAGTATAGCGATTCTTCGCTCACGTGCAGTTTATCGCCCAACCACGCAGAATGCACGAGTTTGCATGGAATGGGCTTGCGCGGCATCGGTGGCTGGACGCGTAAGCTGCACGAACGCGTTTTGCACGAGCCCGTTTTGCTGCGTATAATGCTCGGGTTTGCATAATTTCCCGATGGCGCCCTCGCGCGGCCATCGTTTTCGTTTTTTTGATTTCGACGGGAGCGTCACGCATGAGCACTACGCCCAAAACCACCGAAGGCCGCGAGAAATTCGGCTCGCGCATTGGCTTCATTCTTATTTCGGCCGGGTGCGCCATTGGCCTTGGCAACGTATGGCGTTTCCCGTATGTGTGCGGCGAATACGGCGGCGCGGCGTTTGTGCTGCTCTACCTGGTATTTTTGGTAATTCTTGGCCTGCCGATTTTGGTCATGGAATACGCCGTGGGACGCGCGAGTCAGAAAAGCTGCGCGCGAAGCTACAACATTTTGGAGCCCAAGGGCACCAAGTGGCACTGGTATAAATGGTTCGCATTCGCGGGCAACTACATTCTGATGATGTTCTACACCACCGTTGCCGGCTGGATGATCGCCTATGCATTCAAAATGGCGACGGGCCAGCTCACGGGACTCGGCGCGTCCGCTTCTGCAAGTGCATCGGGCGCAGCTGAGCAGGCGTTCGCGGCGCTGCTCGCCGACCCGTTCCAGATGTTGTTCTGGATGGTCATTATTTGCGGCATTGGCTTTTTCATCGTAGGCCTGGGCCTGCAAAACGGCGTTGAGCGCGTGACGAAAGTCATGATGGCGTGCCTGTTCGTGGCCATTGTGATTCTGGCCATTAACTCGGTTATGCTGCCGGGTGCGCAAGCCGGCCTTGAGTTCTACCTCATGCCCGACTTCGGGAAGATGATCGAAAACGGCTTCGGCGACGCGGTATATGCTGCCATGGGCCAGGCATTCTTCACGCTTTCCATCGGCGCTTCGGGCATGGCGATTTTCGGCAGCTACATTGGGCGTGACCGTCGCCTGACGGGCGAAGCGGCAAGCGTCGCCGGCCTTTCCACGCTCATTTCGCTGCTCGCGGGCCTGATTATTTTCCCCGCCTGCTTTGCATACGGCGTTTCGCCCGATTCGGGCCCCAACCTGGTATTCGTCACGCTGCCGAGCGTGTTCGACCAAATGTGGGGCGGCCAGCTCTGGGGCACGCTGTTCTTCATTTTCATGAGCTTCGCGGCACTTTCCACCGTTATTGGCGTATTCGAGAATATCGTGGCGTTCTGCATGGACCAGTGGGGCATCTCGCGCCGATCGGCCGTGGCTATTAACGCTGTACTTATCATCGTGCTTTCAGTGCCGTGCATCCTCGGCTTCAACGTATGGCAGGGAGTGCAATTCCCCGGCATCGGCGACATTCAGAGCTTGGAAGATTTCATCGTCTCGAATAACGTGCTTCCACTGGGCGGTCTGGTGTATGTGCTGTTCTGCACGAGCCGCTACGGCTGGGGTTGGAAGAATTTCCTCACCGAGGCCAACACCGGCGCCGGCCCGCGCTTCCCGAAATGGGCGCATGCATGGATCGCTTACGGCATCCCCGTGCTCATGGTGGTGATTTTCATTATGGGATATATCCCGAAGTTCCAGATCTGGTTCGGATTGTAGAAGAACGCCTGCGGCACCAGTGCGGCTGGGCCCCTTGCGGGCCACGGCTCGCTACCGCTTCACCATGCATGCCTTCTTTGGGCGGGCCTGGTTCCCGTTTCCGCTTCGGTCAAGTCCTGGCTCGCACGAACAGCACATTAAGTGCTGTTCGGCTCGTGCGGAATCTATCGGAAACGGAAACCAGGCCCGCCCTTTTCGGCTGTCCGGCACGCGGCCGAAGACCGTCGGTGTTCATATCTGCTTTTATTCAAAAAACGAAACACCGCCAGGGCTGCGCATAGCGAGCGAAGCGAGCGGTAGCAGACCGTGGTCTTGGGACGTGCGTCGGAAAGCCGAAAAGGGCACGGGCGAGCTACAGCAGCGAATAGCGGCTGACGTGTTCGGCGTCGGCTTCGCGCACGATGCGATGCTCAGCAATAAGGTGATTCAGGATAATAATGCCGCCCTCGACGATGCACCACTTTTGAGCTGGGTAAATATCTTCCCAAGCCTGCGGCACATTCCACGTAAGGTTTTTCACCACGTCGGCACCCGTTGCACCAGGGTGCTCGGCAATATACGCCGCCGCTTGCTCGATGCGTTCGCAATGGTGATTTTTAAGCCACGCCACACGCTCGCGCCAATCAGGACGAATTTCGCCATGGGAATGCAGCAGTCGCGAAACGCCCAGGTCGCACACCTTTTGCAGGTTTGCCAAATAGATTCCCATGGTATCGACGATTCCCAAACGCAGGCCCAAGCCGGGCGAGATGGCAAACAAGATATGGTCGCCGGAAAACAGCAATCCCGATTCGCGATGGAAAAGAGAGAGATGGCCCGGCGTATGACCCGCGGTATCGACGACCTCGAGCCTCGTTTGCCCCACCACAATAACGTCGCCCTCTGCAACGAACTTCAAGTTGCGCCCCTCGGGCTTAAAGCTGGGAATGCCCATGCCATAACGAGCCGATTTATGCACAAGGTCGCAGTCGAAGCCCTCAGCGCTTACCTGAGCTTCGGTGATGCGCAAATATTCGGGATCGCTCGAGGCAGCCATGAGGTTGAAGTCGGTGAGGCTCAAGGCGATAGGTGCTTCCTTGGGCGCCACATGGTCGATGAGGCCAGCGTGATCCATATGCAGATGCGTCAAGAAAAACGACATGCGCGATTTGTCGATGCCAAGCTCTTCGATGGCAGCATCGAACAGGGCCGCTCCTTCGGGCGTCGGCGCGCCCGTATCGACGGCCAAGCATTCGCCGCCGTCGCAAATGAGGTAGCAATTCGTCTCTGACGTGGAGATATTCAGAAACGGCACGCGCACAAGGTACACGTCGGGGTTCGAATTGATTTGACGATAGTGCTTGCCCACCGCATACGGGGTTTCATGCGCAAACGCACCCGCGCCTTTCAGCATGCGTTCGCTCGCCTCGGCAACACCTTCGTTCATGTAGCCCCCTCCGTTATCATGCGCAGCCCGAACCGCGCCCAGTTCGTTCATCTTACGCAAACAATTCGAACTCGAGGCACATGAGCAAAAAGCGCACAATAAATCGCGACGAGTGGCGTGCACGAAAACGCACGAAGTGCGTACCATCTAAGATTTTTCTCTAAAAGACAGATCTTACGAACAGCAAAACACCAGTTCACAAATTCAGCAGGTTGGGTTTATTCCATTGGCCTCGATGCAGGGTACGCACTTCGTGCATTTTCACGCGAGACGCCTTGCCGCAATGACGGGAAATTGCATCTTGCGCGAGCTTGGAAGTCTTCTGACTGCAAGTTGTGCATAGAAATTCACAATTCGACATATTTTGAAAAAGTTCTTGCACCACACCGCAAAGACATGCAAAATGAGCGGCACGCTATCGCGCACTAAAGCACGACAGCGAAGGCAAAATGCCGATTCAAATACCCGATCGAAATTGAAGGAGGCTTGAGCATGACCATCGTTATCCGACAGACGCGACGACGATCCAGGAGCATGCCCTAGCCCTCTTGTGCCCCATATGCACTTCTTCAGGCAGCGCACGCTCCGTTCTCGAAACGTCGTGCGCTGCTTTTTTATTGCCCGAAGCGGCACCGCATGGCGTTTTGCGCTCTGCACGTCGCCGCTCAGCTCGATCACACGTCATTCCGAGAAAGGAAACAACCATGGAATCCACCAAGACCGCCTTCACCTACCTGGCCGCAACCATTGCTTTCGCCCTGTGCTTCTTCGCCATGTGCGAGGCTCCCGCAATTATTTCACTCTTCTAATTCAGGGCTCCGTTGCTTGAACGGGGCCAAAGGATGAGGATGCGGCATTTTCGTGGCGCGGGGTTTCCCGTTCAGCTCGCATCAACATCCTCTGGCCCCGTTTTGCATTCTTCGCCCTGTTTTGCATTTCAGGGCGACTGCCTGCGATCAGCGGGACGCTCGGCCTAGCGCTTTTTCCGGCGGGCACGGAAAGCTTCCATAGGCTCGATTCGCAGGCCATTTTTGTTATAGCTCACCGCCAAATTTCCTTGGATATTCGACACGGAGCCCGACACGCCCAAAGCATCGAGGCACGCTTCGATCGACGCCGTTTCGATGCGCGCGTCGCGACCAAGCGCAAGCGACAGCACTCGATCGATCACGCGGCGGGCAAGAGGGCGCTCAACATGCGCCATATCGGGCGAAACCAAGAAACTCTCACTCGGAAGCTGGCCCAGCGGCTGCACTTTGGAAAGGAGCAGTTCGCGCGCCTGGCCGGCAAGCATATCGTCTTCTTCCGCAATAAGATTCATCGTGCGCGTGAGCGTTTCGAGCAGGCGCGGGTTGCGCTGCTTGGCACGCGGCACGATTTCATGGCGCACAAACGCGCGGAAGTGGTCGGTATCGGCATTGGTGGCGTCTTCGCGCCACAGCTCGCCCGCCTCATCGCGCACAGCTCCATCGCGACTCGCGATAAATTCGCGCAAATCGTCGCGCCCCAGCTCGAGCAGCGGATGGCACACGCGCATGCCGTCGATGTTCACGCAGTAATTCATAGAGCGAAACCCGCCCGGACCCGTGCCGACAATCGATCGCATAAAGAAGTTCTCCACGCGGTCATCCGCGGTATGCGCAGTGTATACTCGCGCCGATTCTTCGGAAAAACCCAGGTGAGCACAGGTGCTTTCGATTGCCTGTCGCGCTGTCTTATAGCGCTCGTCGCGGGCGATGGCCTCCATATTGCCGCCCTGTCGCACGAGCGCCGACACATCGATCTCACACATGAACAGCGGCAAGTCGAGCGCCTTTGCAAGGTTCGCCACGAAGCGAGCATCGACGTCGGAGGCCTCGCCACGCAACTTGTGGTTCACGTGCAGCATAACCGCCGCGCCCAACTCGCCGGCGGCGACCATGTCGGCCACCATGTATGCCAACGCGCAGCTGTCAGACCCGCCGCTCACCATGGCCACCCCGAAGGCATCGGCACCCGCCATCTCATGTTCGCGAACCACACGCAGCGCGCGGTCGTATACGGTTTTTTGCGCCATTGCGGCCCCTGTCATCCAAAAGCACCCAGCCGACGAATCGGCCGGGCGCTCATTTCCGAAAAATGTTCGTTACTGCGCTGCTTCGAAAATCTCGGAGAACTCGTTCATCAGGCGCTTCACCGGAAGGCCCACAATATTGTCGAAATCGCCATCGATGCTCTCGACCAACGCGCGGCCATCGCCCTGAATGCCATACGCGCCGGCCTTGTCCATGGGCTCGCCGCCAGCAACATATTCGGCGATAACCTCGTCGGTGAGCTCCTTAAACGTCACGCGGCTCGTTTCGGTGAACGTGCGAAAGCCCAGCGAGACTTCTTTGTTGGGCGGCGCGCTCACGAGCCACACCGATACGCCCGTGATAACCTGATGGGCGCGACCGGAAAGCTCGCCCAGAATACGGCACGCGTCTTCTTCGTCGGCGGGCTTGCCGTAGATTTTCCCGTTTGCCGTAACCACAGTGTCGGCGCCAATAATGGCCGCAGCACCCACGTATTCGGGATCGCCAAGCACCTGCTGCACAATGGCGCCCGCCTTGCGCTCGGCAAGCTTCTTGGCAGCCTCTTCGGGCTGGCGCAGCAAATCGGGCTCGAGGGATTCGTCCACATCGGCGCTCAGCACCGTGAACGAAACGCCCTCGCGCTTAAGCAGCTCGCGACGGCGAGGGCTGCTGCTTGCAAGGATGATTTCAACTTTCTGGGGCATGAACTTTCCTTTCCAGCGTTCTTTCGAACGAAGACCATGTCAATATCACGCGGCAGCGAGGCAAGGCGCGGCGCCCTTCAATGGCCCGTTCGCCGCGATACGCTTGGGCGCATTCCCGAAATGCACCACCCACGAATCGCCGCACCAATCTCGTCTTACCTATATATACCTATTGCCGCTCGAGCAAAATGATATTCTCGGCGTGGCTCGTGTGCGGGAACATATCCACCGGCTGCATCTCGACTATGCGCCAGCCGCGCTCGGCGAGAAACGCCGCGTCGCGCGCCTGCGTTTGCGGGTTGCACGAAATGTAGACGATGCGCTTGGGTGCAAGCTCGCACGCAGCCTTTAAAAACTCCGGCGTGGAACCCGCACGAGGCGGATCCATCATGAGCACATCGAGCGGCGCCCCCTCGTCGGCCATGCGATGCATGTATTCGCCCGCATCGGCCGCCACGAATTCCGCACGCTTGATGCCATTATGACGCGCGTTGTTGCGGGCGTCAGCCACGGCATCGGGGCGCTCTTCGACGCCGATCACGCGCGCCGCTCCCGGATTGCCGTCGATGCCGCGTGCAGCCACGAGCCCAATAGTGCCAGTGCCGCAGTACGCATCCATGAGCACTTCGACGCCCGTGAGCTTCGCCATTTCGATCGCGCGACGATAAAGCACCTCGGTCTGCGTGGAGTTCACCTGGTAAAACGACTTCGAGGAAATGCGGAAGCTCAGCCCGCATAGCTCGTCGAGAATGAAGCCGGGACCGAACAGCGTGCGTTCCTTGTCGCCCAAAATCACGTTCGTTTGACGCGCATTCACGTTTTGGACGACCGTGGTGATGGACGGGTGCTTCTCGCGCAGCGCGCGCACGAAGCCCTTCGCGCCAGGGAATTGGTCTTCGCGCGTGACCACCGTGACCATGATTTCGCCCGACGTATGTCCCACGCGCACCTGCACATGGCGAAGGAAGCCCGTATCGGCGTCTTCGTCGTAGGGCTCGATGCGGAAGCGGCGCATAAGGTCGCGAATCGTGAGAATGATACGCTTGGCTTCGCGATTTTCGAGCAAGCATTCGTCCGAATCGATCACGCGATGCGTTCCGCGTTCGTACATGCCGCACAAAACACGCATTTGACGTGCCTTTTTGTCCCATATGCCGACATAAGGCGACACGACCTTGTTGCGATAGTAACGCGGGTCGTCCATGCCCAAAATGGGCCGCACCGCCGTTTCGGGGTCGAGCAAGCCGTCGAAAAGGCCTTCGACTTCACGCTGCTTGCGTTTCAGCTGCTCGGCGTAAGGCACGGCAAGCCATTCGCAACCGCCGCATTTGCGATCGATGGGGCAGAAAAAGGCTCCAGGCGCGACGCCCTCTCGAGCGCAGCCTGCACGAAGCTCGCCGCCGTGACGAGTCGACGCAGCCTTGGCGAATTTGGTCGGCTTGCCCGATTTGTTCGACTTGTTCGACTTGTTCGACTTGTTCAGCTTGCTCGAGCCGCTCGATTTTCCCTCGTCGAAGCGAGCGCCCATCGGGGACTTTCCGCCCTTGCGTTTCGGTTTTGCGCCGTCGAATGCGACCGATTCGCTTTTCGCCGAGGCGCCGTCCTTCGCGCCACGGCCTTTCGACACGCGTCGCTCGTCGACCTTGCCCGGCCGTGCGCTCGGCTTGCGACGCTGGGCACCAGCCCCACGCGCCGTGGATGAGTTTTTGTGATTTTCGCTTTTCATGCCTGTCATTCTACTATGCAAGGCCCGCGTGCAGCGCCGTCCGCTCGCGGGAACACGCCCCGTACACAGGCATTTTCGCCGCACGCGCAACTCGCGTATAATTGACGGCTGGAAAACCACGCCGCGTGACGGCGTTCAACGGCCACCCAGAAAGGCCACCCATGTCATCATTTTTCAAAGACCTGCGCGAATTCGTCTGGCTCTATCGCCAAGGATTCCGTCCAACCGAATACCTTCGCAACTCCGACCGCATCTCACTGCACGCCTGCGGATGGCGCGCAAACGGAAGCGGGCGCATGAAAACCGCGCGCGACGCCGTCGCCTACCTTGAAGGGTCCAAACCCGAGCAATGGCGCCAGGTATACTGCGGCCTCACGCCTTTTTTGGTGTCTGACCGCGGCAATGTGCGCCTCATCGACGGGTCGGAACCGCGCATGCTTTTGGCGAACGGCCGCTATCAAATTGCCTATAAGCCCGAAGAACAACACCCCTCGCGACGAGGGCGTCGCGGCGGCATGGCCCACAAGAAACGCGTGTACCGCTCGGTGCTCGTGGCCATGGCGTTTCTCGATTTCAAAAAAGGCGACAGCGAACACGAAGTGCACCATGTGAACGGGTACCGCACCGACGACCGCCTGGTGAACCTCATGGTGCTCACTCACGACGAGCACACGCGCATCCATAACATGGGGCCGTGCGGCCTTACCGCGCCGCTCGACGAAGCCGTGCACGATGCCGGGCTTCTCGCGGAAATGAAGCCCATGGGCAAAATGAAGCTGCGCCGCGTGAAGAAGAAAGCGCTCGAACGCGCGCTCGAGGCCCCCCAAGCGCCGAAAATGGCGACCGCAAGCAACAACGAGGCGAAAAGCTGCGAGGCGACGTGCGCGCCCGAAGCCGCATGCAGCGAATCGAACAAGCCCAACCGCGAAGCAATAATTCCTGCACCCGCGCCCGCCGGCACATTCGCTTGCGGGCCTTTACCGGTGCTCGACGAAACGGGCGTGTTCACCACGCCCAAAGCGCCCGAAATCGCAGCCATCGAGCACGCCGAAAAGGAGAAACTCGAAGCCGATAGACGAGCGGCGGAAGAGAAAGCAGCGGCGGAAGCGGCCGAACTGGCGGCGATTCCTGCGCGCGGCGAGCACAAGGCGGAAGAAAAATCGAGCTTGCAAGCAGCGGCGGAAGAAGGCCTGGCCGAAGTCGCCGAGAAGCTCGATGCCGCACACGTGCGTTCGGGCGCACGCGCACAGGAAACGCTCAATGGCGAAGGCCCCACCAAGGCGGCCAAGCGCCGCGCGAGCAAAAAGCGCGCCGAAGCCCGGCGCGCCGAGGAGAGGTCGGCAAGGCGCGGGGCCGCTCATCAGATTGCGCGTGAAGAAGCGCAGCCCGACAGCGACATTCTCAATGAGGCAACCGAAGAAGCCGAGCGCGTGAGCGAATACCCCCAGAACGCTTTCATCGCGGCAGAGAGCGAGGTCGCCGCAGAAGAAGCCGCCGCTGAAAGCGAAGCCGCTATCGAAGAAATTGCCGCCTTCGAAGCTTTGGTGGAAGCGACTGTCTCCGAAGCCGGTGAGAACCCATTTGCCGAAGGTGCGACCCAATACGACAGCGCCGATACGACGACGCACGCCGAGCATCAATCCGAACTCGCACATGAGAGCCAGACCAAGGACGAAACCGAACCTGCGGAATCGATCGACACCGCAGCAGAAGCCCATTCAGCGGAAAAAAGCGCTTCCGCTCGCCGCTCGAAAAGGTCTCGCCGCGCGATACGACAACCAGCCGAATCGGAAAATGCCCCGTTGGAGCCGAAGCCCGCTTCGCCAACGCAGCGAAGCTCCGATTCGACGCAGCAGGTCACCCCTTCTGAACGAGTTGCTCCCTCCGATCAGGGCGATGGATCCGGCCAAAATACCCTCCCCGATCAGGGCGCTCCTTCAGAGCAGATTGCCCTTTCAAGCAAGGCCGTCTCTTCAGGGCAAATACCACCTTCAAAGCAATCCGAGCAAAAATCTGCTAAACGCTCCGAGCATTTAGCAGATTCGAAGCGCGATGCGGCAGAGATTGATTGGAACGCCGCGCGCGATGCCCTCGCGCGCGAGACGAAAGCCTACCTGAAAGCCGCGAACAAGCTTTCGCGCAAAGACGACGCCACCACCAAGCAATTCGCCGCGGCGGCCAAGCCGGTATATAAGGCCTTCAAACCCTTCCTCACCTGCCCCGACGAGGTTTGCACCTTCGACGCGTGCCTCGCATGCATTCGACTTATCGCGCAAGACGCCGAAAGCCGATCGAAGCGCGGCAACGCCGAGCTCCCGCAAACGACGTATTCATTGCTCGGGCATGTCCAAAAAACGATGAAAACCTCAGTTCGCAAGCTCATCCATTGCGACGAAATCGTCGTTTCATGCACGGAAGAGCTGCTCCGTGCGGAAGTGGCCAAACCGGTTTACAAAACGCTTCCAAATAGCCCATTGAGGCAATGCCTTGATATCATCGATTCGAAGAAGCAGAAAAGAAAACCGGAACCGCGCGCGGCGACTCAAACCGAGGCGAACGAAACGCCCGAAGCCAAGACGGAGCAAAGTGGCACGCAGGCAAACAAGCGCCGCCGAAGGAAACGACGCAAGAAGGAGCCCGCCGAAAGGGCAACCTCCGAGAAGCAAGACCGAAACGCAGCGGGCGAAGGCGAAACCCAAAACGCGATTGAAGCGAACCCGCAAGCAGCCCAGTAAGACTCGCAGAAAGGCACCGTTATGAAATTCATCATTCGCTGGCTCATTACCGCCCTTGCCGTCGCGTTTACCGTTTGGCTCGTTCCTGGCATTGGGTTCGCCACAGCGGGCAATTCCGTCATCGACGTCGTGGCGTTCGCAATTGTGCTTGCCCTGCTCAATATGGCCGTGAAACCCATTCTGCAAGCACTGAGCCTTCCTATCACTGTGCTTACATTCGGCCTGTTTTACCTGGTCGTCAACACGGCAATGCTGTACTTGGCATCGGGAATCTCGGGCGGATTGTTCGGCGTCGATTTCTATATCGCATCGTTCGGCAGCGCATTTGTCGCGAGCATTGTGATTAGCATCGCAAGCTCGGTCTTGAGCTCCATCATCGAATAAGAGCCGCAAGTACGGCATTCCCTCAAAGCGCAGCAAACCCGCAAGCGTCGCAACCTCGCACGCGTCGCAAACCCGCACACGCCCGCTTCGTGCAACGCGGGCGCTCGCAAAAGCGCTATCGCCGCAAATAAAAAAGGAGCCTTTCGGCTCCTTTTTTACTGATGCGCGTCGTTCTTACTCTTCGTCGCTCTTGACCCAGGAGAACATGTCGCGAATCTTCGCGCCCGTCTTCTCGATCTCGTGGTTGTTGATAGCCTCACGCTGCTCGAAGAGCCACTTGTGACCATTCTTGCAATCGGCAACGAACTCCTTGGCGAACTCGCCATTCTGGATGCGAGCAAGAATTTCCTTCATGGCCTCGCGAGACTGCTCGTTGATGACCTTCGGGCCAGCATAGTACTCGCCGTACTCAGCCGTGTTGGAGATGGAGTAGTTCATGAAGTGGATGCCCGACTCGTACATGAGGTCGACGATCATCTTCATCTCGTGGTAGCACTCGAAGTATGCGAGCTCGGGCGGATAGCCAGCCTCGGTCAGGGTCTCAAAGCCAGCCTTCACGAGCTCAACGAGGCCGCCGCAAAGAACAGCCTGCTCGCCGAAGAGGTCTTCTTCGGTTTCCTGCGCGAAGGTCGCCTTGATGATGCCGGAACGAGCACCGCCGACGCCCCAGCAGTAAGACATGGCGATATCCCAAGCGTCGCCGGTTGCGTCCTGGGCAACGCAAGCCAGGTCGGGCACGCCAGAACCCTCGGTGAACTGACGGCGAACAATGTGGCCCGGGCCCTTAGGCGCGCACATGATAACGTTGACGTCCTCGGGGGCCTTGATGTAACCGTAGTGGATGTTGAAGCCATGGGCGAAAGCAAGCGTGTCGCCAGCATGCAGGTGCGGAGCGATGTGCTGCTCGTAAACCTCGGGCTGCAGCTCATCGGGGATAAGAATCATGATGACGTCGGCTTCTTCAGCAGCCTCGTCCTCGAGCATGACCTTCAGGCCAGCCTCTTCAGCCTTCGCCCAGCTCTTGGAGCCCTCGCGCAGACCAACGCGAACGTCGACGCCCGAATCCATGAGGTTGAGCGCATGGGCATGGCCCTGCGAGCCATAACCAATAATCGCAACCTTCTTACCCTTGATGATCTCGGGGTTCACGTCGTTTTCGTAATAGATAGTAACAGCCATGAGTTTCTCCTTTTTCTTTGACTGCATACAACAACTTTGCAAGGGCTTGGCGCGCGGGGGAGCGTGCATGGCGCAGTTCCGCACGAGCCGAACAGCACTTAATGTGCTGTTCGCGCGAGCTCAGGACTGTTTGAGCACGCTGCACGCTCCTCCGCGCGCCAAGCCCGACTGGACAGGTCGATCGTCGAAGAATGGCCTTCGCTAATCCTTCGAGTTCCTGGACATGGCGATTTTGCCGGTTCGAACAAGCTGCTTCAGGCCATAGGCGCGGAAGAGGTCTTCCATTGCCTCGAGCTTGCTCTCGTCGCCCGTCGCCTCAATCGTGAGCGAGTTTTTGCCCACGTCGACGATATTGGCGCGGAAGACGTTCGCGATCTCGATAATCTCGTGACGGCGGTCGGGCGGCGCGCTCACCTTGAACAATGCCAGCTCGCGCTCGATAGCGTCTTCGTCGGTGAGGTCGGTAATTTTGTACACGCTCACCAGCTTGTGCAGCTGTTTGGTGATTTGCTCATAGCCGACCTCGTCGGCGTTCACGATTGCCGTAAGGCGGCTCATCGTGGGGTCTTCAGTAGGAGCGACGGTCAGCGACTCAATATTGAAGCCGCGGCGCGAAATCATGCCGGTGACGCGCGAGAGCACGCCCGACTTGTTTTCGACCAGCACGGAAAGGATGTGCTTCATTATTCCTCACCTTCCTTTTCGGCCTTCTTGCCAGCGCCTTTGCCATTCACGCGAACGGCACCGAGCGTAACGTCAATCGCACCGATCACATTGTCGAGCGCAGCGCCCGGCGCAACCATGGGATACACGTTCTGATCGGGCGAAATAGCCACGTCGAGCAAATACGGCTTATCGCTTGCGAGCATGCGGGCAATCGCGGGGGCCACGTCTTCGGGCTTCTCGATGCGCTCGCCTTCCCAGCCATAGGCGTCGGCAAGCTTCACGAAATCGGGCACCGGATCGAGAATCGTGGAGGAATAGCGCTCGTGGTAGAACAGCTTCTGCCACTGATGCACCATGCCCAGCGCGCGATTGTCGAGCAGGAACACCTTCACGGCCGTGTTGTTGATGGCCGCAGTCGCCATTTCCTGGCTGTTCATCTGGAACGAACCGTCGCCGGCAACGCACACGACCTGTTTGTCGGGGCAACCAAATTTGGCGCCGATAGCCGCCGGGAAGCCGAAGCCCATGGTGCCCAAGCCGCCGCTCGAAAGGAACGAGCGGGCATGCTCGCGGCCGATGTGCTGATGGGCCCACATCTGATGCTGGCCGACCTCGGTCGTCACGATGGAGTTGTCGGGGTCGAGCTGCTTGGAAAGCTCGTCGAGTGCAACCTCGGGGACGATCTGGTTCGGATAATCGTTGAACTGGTCGTCGTAATACGGCCAGCGCTCACGCCATTCGTTCACCGTTTCGACCCACTCGGCATCGACAGGCGTAGCGCCCGATTTCTCGAGCTGCGCCACGATGCCACCCAAAATGCCCTGGGCATCGCCAACGATCGGCACGTTCGCTTCGCGAATCTTGCCGATTTCGGCCGGGTCGATGTCAATGTGGATGACCTTGGCGTTCGGCGCGAACTCATCGAGCTTGCCAGTCACGCGGTCGCTGAAGCGAGCGCCGGCGGCAATAATAAGGTCGCATTCCGTCATGGCCATGTTGGCGTACTTGGAGCCATGCATTCCCACGGGGCCCAAGCTCAACGGATGCGAGCTGGGGAAACAGCCTTTGCCGAGCAGCGTGGTAACCACGGGAATCTGCATGGCTTCCGCAAGGGCCTTCAGTTCCTGGCACGCATGCGAGCTCACGATGCCGCCGCCAGCGTAGAGCAGCGGACGCTTCGAGGTTTCGATGAGCGCGGTCGCCTGCTTGATCTGCTTGGCGTTGCCCTTGTAGGTGGGGCGATAGCTGGGGATGTTCACGCTATCGGGATAGTGGAACTCCATTTCGGCACCCTGCAAATCGCTCGGAATGTCGATGAGCACAGGGCCCGGACGACCGGTCGAGGCAATGTAGAACGCCTCGCGGAACGTCTCGGTAAGATCGTCGGTCGACTGCAGAAGGAAGCTGTGCTTCACGATGGGCATGGTGATGCCCACGATATCAGATTCCTGGAACGAATCGGTGCCAATAACGCCACGCGTGACCTGGCCTGTGATGACTACCATAGGAATGGAATCCATGTACGCGGTCGCGATGCCCGTTACCGTGTTTGTGGCGCCCGGACCGCTCGTCACCAGCACAACGCCGACTTTTCCCGTGGCGCGCGCATAGCCATCGGCCATATGCGTAGCGCCCTGCTCGTGGCGAGCAAGCACGTGGTGCAGCTTCTTGCTGTCGTACAGCGCGTCGTAGATTTTGATGGCTTGGCCACCGGGGTAGCCGAACACGGTGTCGACGCCTTCGGCCTCGAGCGACGCAATAATCGCCTGGGCGCCCGTCATCGTTTTGCCCTCGTGCTCGGTTTGGCTGCCAGGCCCAAGCGGCTTGCCTTCAATGGCGAGCTGCTTTTGAGCCAGCTTGTCAGTCAACGTGTTCATCATGAGACATACGCTCCCTTGTCGGCGCTTGAAACGAGTTTTGCGTACTTGGCAAGCACGCCGTGGTTATGCTTGGGGGCAGGTGCCACGAAGGCTTCACGACGAGCAGCGAGCTCTTCGTCGCTCACATGCAGCTCGAGCTTGCCGCCTTCGATATCGACGGTGATTTGATCGCCGTCTTCGATAAGGGCGATCGGGCCGCCAGCTGCGGCTTCAGGGCTTACGTGTCCAACGCAGGGGCCCTTCGAGGCGCCAGAGAAACGACCGTCGGTCAGAAGCGCAACGCTCTTGGATAGGCCCATGCCAACAATGGCGCTGGTGGGGGTGAGCATTTCGCGCATGCCCGGGCCGCCCTTGGGGCCTTCATAGCGAATGACGACCACGTCGCCAGGCTTGATCTCGCCGGCGAAAATGGCGTCGCAGGCCTCCTCCTCGCTGTTGAAGCAGCGCGCGGGGCCGGTATGCGTGAGCATGCTGGGATCAACGGCGCTCTTCTTCACAATGCCGCCATCAGGGGCGATGTTGCCATGAAGCACGCGCAGGGCGCCCACCTTGGAGAACGGGTTGTCATGCTTGCGGCACACCTCGCCGTCGGCCGGCTTGGTGCAGTTGGCGATGTATTCGGGAAGCGGGCCCATGCAGGTGATGGCGCTTTCGTCAAGCAGGCCGAGCTCGTTGAGCTCGTGCATAACAACCGGAACGCCGCCCACGGCATACAAATCGATAAGCGGGCGCGGGCCGGAGGGCTGCAGCTTCACCAGGTGCGGGGTGCGAGCGCTCGCAGCATCCCAATCGTCCATAGTAATGGGATGGCCAGCGGCCATGGCGATAGCGGTCAGATGCAACACCGTATTGGTAGAGCCGCCAAATGCCATATCGCATTCCATGGCGTTGCGAATAGCCGCCTCAGAAATGATGTCCTTGATGCAAATGCCCTTTTCAAGCAGCTCCATGACCTTCATGCCCGCATGCTTGGCGAGGCGCAGGCGCTCGGAGTATACAGCGGGAATGGTGCCGTTGCCGGGAAGCGCGATGCCCAAAGCCTCGCACAAGCAGTTCATCGAATTCGCGGTAAACATGCCCGAGCAGCTGCCGCACGTAGGGCATGCGGTGTCTTCATAGTACTTGAGCTGTTCTTCGGTCATCGTGCCGGCGCTCACCTGGCCCGCTCCGTCGAACAGGGTGTTCAGGTCGGTCGTGGGGCCGCAGTTGCAGCCAGCTTCGTGACCCGGAAGCATGGGGCCGCCCGACACGAACACCGTAGGAATGTTCACGCGCAGGGCGCCGAGCACCATGCCGGGAACGATTTTGTCGCAGTTGGGAATGCAAACGGCGGCGTCGAATTGGTGGCCTTGAACGGCGCATTCGAAGCTGTCGGCGATGGCTTCTCGGGAAACGAGCGAGTAATGCATGCCATCGTGATTCATGGCAATGCCGTCACACACGCCGATGGTAGAAATCTCGAACGGAACGCCGCCGGCCATATAAATGCCAGCCTTCACAGCTTCGCAGATTTTATCGAGGTTATTGTGGCCCGGAATAATGTCGTTGCGGGAATTGAACACCGCGACGAGGGGCTTCTTCATTTCTTCATCGGTAAGGCCGTCGGCCTTCAGCAGGCTGCGGTGGGGAGCACGCGCCACGCCAACTTTAACGGCATCGCTACGAAGTTGCATCGTTTCTTCCTTCTTCCTTCAAGCGTTATCGCTAGCCCAAGGAATGCGGTCGACCGAAGAGACTTCGCTCTCGATGCCTTGTCACGGAAGGCGCCGGCGTCGCATACTTGCAATGGCGCGCGGTGGGTGTTCCGCGTTGACCATCTGTGTTCAGCTTCGCTGCTCGAGGGAGTTTTCGGAGCCGTCCACCGCAGGTTCTCAGCATGCCTGCTTGCTGTGGGATGGATTCGTTCCTACTCGCCCTGTCGTCGCATTTATTGAGTGACGTTGATTATACGGAGCGCGACCCCAAGCGCAAGGGGCTATCGCGCTTTAATGCGATAAAGTGAACGAATTTCACAATTCGAGACTGGGCGAATCGGCGCATGCTCAAAAACGGCGGTTTATCGACCCCGCAGCCCGCAGACCCCCAACGCCGCCCAATCGCCCGCCCATGCCGTCATGCTTGCCACGGCATGAACGATTGGCATCGGATTGGCAACGCCCACATCGCCGCGATGCTTCGCGCGCGAGCCGCCAGGTACCATAGTGGGTGCGCGGAAAGGAAGCTTACATGCAGCCATCGAGCACTCTTCAACCCGCCGACACACACCAACACGTCGGCCACCACCCAGGCACCACTGAGGCCGAAGAGCAATCTCTTCCCTCGATCGAATTGCCGCCCGACGCCGATTTTTATGGCGATTACTTACAGAAACTAAAGGAAATAACCTGGCGTTTTGAGATATCGCTCGAAACGTATTTGATGGAACGCGGCATAAATCGCGAGCGTCAACCCATTTCGTCGTGGAAAACACGCATCAAATCGCCCGACAGCATGAGGGACAAACTCATCAAACGCGGCTACGAGCCCACAGCCGAAAATGCCGCGTACGCCGTGCATGATGCGGCGGGCGTGCGCGTGATTTGCCCGCTCGTCGACGACGTGGCGTCGGTTGCGCAGTTCATTCGCGAGCTCCCGTGTTTTGAGGTGGTTCAGGAAAAAGACTATATCTTGCATCCCAAACCGAACGGATACCGCAGCTATCACATGATTCTTGCCCGAACGGGCGATTCGCAACTCGATCCCGAAGCGACGAGGCGCGCTGCAACCAAAGCCGCCATCGAAGCGCGGGAAGTTTCGTTGTCGCAGCTTATCGACCAGCTGAACACAGCGGGCACCTTTGACGCCATCGAGGCAGAATGCGACACAGCATGCACCGACGATGATGGATTCGAGTTCGGGCGCCGCATATGCGTCGAGGTGCAGCTTCGGACCATCGCCATGGACAGCTGGGCGAGCATCGAGCATGACCTCAAATATAAGAAAGACGTGCCTAACCAGGAGTTTTTGCAAGCCGAACTCAAACGCTGCGCCGACGAGATGGCAGCGACCGACCTGTCGTTGCAAACCATCGCCGACCTGATCAACGTAAAGCAAGGGGGTGCGCCCCATTTACTGGAGACGCTAGGCGGCCAGGCCTAGCGATTTCCTGTATTGGCTGGGGCTCATCCAT
>CAKUIK010000035.1 GCA_934661005.1 uncultured Slackia sp. | reverse complement strand
CAACGGCCACGAGCGCGCCAGCGAGGTTGCCGAACCACACAATGATCCAGTTCTTCAGCATACCGGCCCAGTCGATTTTGCCCGATGCCTTCGCGCAGCACATAAGCGAGTTGCCCGTGAACAGCTCAGCGCCGCAGCACAGCACAAGCACGAGGCCGAGGCAGAAGCAAATGCCGCCGACCATGCGCTGCACCGCGAACGGAATCGTGGGGTCACCTAAGAATACGCAGAAATACATGCCGCCGAACGCGATGAACGCGCCTGCGAGCATTGCCGATACGAAGCATTTGCCCGTGGCCATTCCTGCTTTCGTTACGCCGATGCCTTCGGTTTTGGCCTCGGTTTCCGCAGGTGAAAGCGCATCGGGCTTCATCGCTGCGACGCATTTCGCGTCGAGCGTGACGGAGTCTTTCGTTTCCATACCAACCTCCATCCGTTTTGGGGCGCCATGCCCCATTTTTTACGAAGCGCTCGCAGCGAAATCGCTTCCCGCTTTCAGCATTCCGTAAATTTTCTCAACCGCCTCGTGCACCGCAGGTGTCAGCGGACTCAAAAACTCGAGCTGCGCCGGCTGGATGCCGAGGAACACGACACTACCACAACAGTTTTTGAGCTCTTTGAGCAGAAAAGAAATTGGGAGTGAGTGGGTAGTAAACAGCATGTTTGTGGCAACGTCGTCCTCATCGAGCACGGCAATCGTGCCCGGTTCTTCGGACATATCGGCCGCATCGACCAGCAAAAGCACGTCTGGTTCCATGCGGCGCACCACGGCGAGCTGATCTTCGGGCATTTGTCCCCCGTCGATGTTCGTCCAGCCTTCGATAGGGCCTTCTTCGAGCATCTTCGAGAGCATGGGGCCCGCCGCATCATCGCCGCGTAGCACCGCGCCTACCGTGAGGACAGCTTTTCCACTCATGGCCTTCGAATCCTTCCCATGATGTAAGCCGCGCCTTCCCGCGCGAGCGTGTCGACCGTTGCCTTCAGCGATTCGTAGCATGCGCGTGCTTCAGGCGAGAGCGTGCTTGCAGCCTCTTCGAAAGCCTGAAGCCCGGGCACGACCACGGCGAGATTCGTTTTATCGATCTGAATCTCGCCGTGGCGCATCATGCCCTCGAGCTTGTAGCGAATATCGCTTTCGGACATAGCGCCTACCATCTCTTCGTAACGCGCAAGCGGCGTGCGGAATTGCTCTTCGAAGCAGTCGATGACACCTGTGTGGTGCCCCACCGCGAGCGTGTAGTACAGCACGTCTTGCGCGTCGTCGGGAATCGATTTCTCGGTGTCGACGAACTTCTTCGTGAGCTGGTAGAACACGACCTCGGCAGCACCCGCCCCGGCGTCTTTGGCCGAGGCGGGCGCCCAGGGCGCGTAATCGCGTGCGTTACCTTCCATTGCCGATCAGCGCCTCGCTTGCGATGGCGGCCGCTTTGCCGTCGCCACCTGCAACGATGACTTTCTCGAGCGCTTGCTTGAGCAGCGCCTGGTTGGCGTCGGCGTCGACCGTCATCTTGTTGAGCACATCGCCCAGATGCTTGTAGACTTCGGCGCGGCGCGGGTCGCTTTGGCCCTCGATGAGCGCGCTTACGGCGCCCATCACGTTTTGCGGGTTCTTTTCCAAAGTGGTCAAGAACTCATCTGCAAGCTGCTCGCCCTGCAGATATCCCGAATACAGGCGTGCTTCTTTCTCAAGCGTGGTGCGCACTTTGTAGGGAATGTCTGCGTAGCGCAGCGTCGCCTGCTCGCCGGGCTTCTCGAAATCGTCTTTATGCTTGAGCTTTTGGCCCAAAAGTCCAAGCGTCATTGCAAAGCCATAGATGGTTTGGGCGGGAGTCGGCGGGCATCCGGGGATGTAGACATCGACCGGAATGATTTTGTCAGTTCCGCCCCACGTGCAGTAATTGTCGTGGAACACGCCGCCTGTGCAGCCGCATGCGCCGTAGCTCACGACGAGCTTCGGGTCGGGCGCACCGTCGTACGCGCGCAGCGCGGGCATGCGCATGGCGCGCGTCATGGCGCCGGTGTATACCAAAATGTCGGCATGACGCGGGCTCGGCGTGTTCTTGATACCGAAGCGCTCGGCGTCGAACACGGGCGTGATGGTCGAGAAAATCTCGATTTCGCAGCCATTGCAGCCGCCGCAGTCGACGCGGTAAATATAGACGGAGCGCTTGATATCGTTGAGCAGTGCGAGCTTGGCCTTCTGCACGCTTTCGTCGAGCGTGCGCTTGTCGGGCTGGTACTGGAGCGCCTCGGGGTGTTGCCTATCGATTATCATCTTTGGCCTCCATCTTCTTCTTGCGCTTGGCGCCTTGCAGCTCGTCGTTGCGTTTGGCGCGATATGCGTCATCTTTGCGACGGCATGCCGGGCACACATGCGAAAGCTCGAGCGACTTGGCGACTTCGGGGCTGTCGGCGCTTTGCTGCAGAATGGCCGTTGCGTACGCGACTTGCTTGTTGGTCGCGTAGTACTTGCCGCAGCGCTCGCATGCTGCCAGGCTGTAGGTTGCCGTTTCCTCGAGGTCGTTTTTGTCCATGACGGCGAGCTCGAATTCCTTGCTGAGCTTGATGGCCTTCGTGGGGCACACCTCTTCGCAGCGGCCGCAGAAAATGCAGCGCCCGAAGTTGATCGACCAGGTGGTGGTGCCGGCTTCAACGTCGATTTGCATTTGAATGGCGTTGGGCGGGCATACGTTTGCGCAGGCCGCGCAGCTGATGCACTCTACGGCGTCATGCTCGGGCTTGCCGCGGTAGCCGTCGTATTGATGCAGCGGTGCCGCGGGATATTGCACCGTGGCATTGCCGGTGCGCAGTATTTCTTTGATCGTCTTAAGCATTGCGCACCTCCTAATCTTTCAGCGGCGAATGGCGACGGTCGGCGCAGTAGTTCTCGAGCTGCGTCTTGCTCAAGGTCTTCTGCGTGCGCTTGTTCACGTCGACGACGGTCACGCGCTCCGTGCACGAGTAGCACGGGTCGAGGCTGCCCACGATAAGGGCGGCGTCGGAAATGGTGTTGCCGCGGAACATGTAGCGCAGGACCGGCCAGTTGCTGTACGTGGACGCTTTGCAGCGCCAACGGTAGCACTTCTGGTTGTCGCCGACCATCGACCAGTGCACGTCCTCGCCGCGCGGAGCCTCGGTGAAGCCGAGCGCGAACTTGTTCGGGTCGTAGGTCCAGCCTTCGGTGAGCACGGGGCCCTTCGGCAGTTCCATGTCGAGCAGCTCTTCGATAATGTCGATGCTGTCGAACACTTCTCCGATGCGCACGAGCGTACGGCCAAGCACGTCGCAAGAATCTTCTGTGATGGGCTTATGCTTGTCGGCGATGAGCTTGTAGCCGTCGAACGGGTGCACCCAACGCGTGTCGCGGGCAAAGCCCGAGCCGCGCATGAGCGGGCCGACGGGGCTGTAGTCGCGCGCGATTTTCTTGTCGAGCACGCCAACGCCCTGGGTACGCTTCATGAAGTTCGGGGTCGAGGTCATCTCGTCCACGAGGCGCTTCACGTCGGCGCGCAGCTCTGCCAGAAGGCGGCGGGTTTCGATCGTCTGCTCTGCGAGCATGTCGCGACGCACGCCGCCAATGAGGTTCAAGCCGTAGGTCTTGCGGGCGCCGGTCAAAAGCTCGGCCAAATCCATCGCCTTCTCGCGTACGCGGAAGAAGTGCTGGAAGCCCGTGTCGAAGCCGGTGTAGTGGCACACAAGGCCCAAATTGAGCAGGTGCGAATGCAGGCGCTCAGTCTCGAGCGCGATGGAGCGAATGACCTGGGCGCGCAGCGGCACTTCGATGCCCTGGGCATGCTCGATGGTTTCGGAATAGGCCACCGAGTGCGCGTAGCCGCAAATGCCGCACACGCGCTCTGCAAGGAAGGGCACCTGGTCGTAGTTCATGCGCGATTCGGCGCATTTCTCCATGCCGCGATGGATGAAGAACAGGCGGTAGTCGGCGTCGATGATGGTTTCGCCGTCGACGAACAGGCGGAAGTGGCCGGGCTCGTCAGAGGTGATGTGCAAAGGACCCATCGGAATGATGGTGGTTTCCTTGTCGCCGGTTTCCTTCAAGAACTCGTAGCTCTCGAGGTCGCTCGTGGGAGCGGGGCGATAGCGGTAATCCATCGTGTCCTTGCGCAGCGGGTACATGCCGGCAGGCCAGTCATCGGGCAGCACGAGGTTGCGACCGTCGATGATGCCCTCGGCTTTCAGGCCGAACATGTCTTGCACTTCGCGCTCGCTCCATACCGCGGCCGGAACTTTCGCCGACACGGCGCGGAAGGTTTCGGTATCGCGCGGAACTTCGACGCGCACGGTGAGGAAGCCGCGATCCTCGCCTTCCATAGAGAGCACGTAGTACAGCGCGTAGTGGCCGTTGAGCTGGCGCTCGTCGTTGCCGACCATCACGGGCATAAAGCCGTCGCGCTGATAGTACAGATATTCGATGACCTCAGGCGCGGCGTCGGCCTCGACCGTGACGGTCACCTGGTCTTCCGCCTGCCATTCGTAATGCTTCACAACTCCGGGGAAGTTATTCTGAACCGCCTCGATATGCGACTCGCACACCCTCGCGCGAGATTTTGCTGTTGCAGTCATAACTCCTCCTTATTCCATCGTTTCCGATGCGCCGAAGAGGCTCGAGAACAGAGGCTCTTCGTGCAGTGCGTTGACGTCGGACTGCAAAACGATGGCGGTCGCGTCTTCGACGCCTGCGATAACCGGCTGCGGCATTGCAACGCCGAACCACAGAATGACGGCGACCATGATGATCTCGGGGGCCAACGCCAGCGCGCCGACGTCGCCCTTCTTCACAGTTTCAGGTGCTTCGCCGAACACGGCGCCGGTCACCACGTGCACGCACGCCGCGACGACGATGGTCAGCGCGATGCCGAACAGCACCACGAGCGCGATGTGCCCGCCAAGCACGCCTGCGGCGAATGCCATAATCTCAGACACGAACATGGCGAACGGCGGGAAGCCGGCGAGGGCGAAAAATCCGATTGCCATGAGCACGGCGGTCGTGGGGGCCACGCGCAGAATGCCGCTGATCTTGTTCAGGTCGCGGGTGCCGTACTTCATGAGCACGTTGCCCGAGATGCAGAACAGCAGCGCCTTGGTGAAGCCGTGCGTCACGCAGTGCAGAAGCGCTGCGGCGATGCCGAGCGGTCCGCCGAAGCCCAAGCACAAAGCCACGATGCCGATGTTTTCGCAGGAGTGGTACGCCAGCTTGCGCTTGAGGTCGTCTTGCGAGAACACGGCCAGGGCGGCCATGCCGACCGAGATCGCGCCCAAAATGAGCATGACGGTCTGCGGGAAGGTGGGGCCAACGGCCTGGATGGCCAGAATGTAGAAGCGGATGATGATGAGCATCGCGCACTTCAGCAGCACGCCGGAAAGCAATGCCGAAACGGGGCTCGGGGCCTCGGAGTGGGCATCGGGCAGCCAGGTGTGCATGGGGAACAGGCCGGCCTTCGTGCCGAAGCCGATGGCGGCGAACACGAACGCAATCTGGATGAGCTGGGCGTCGAACTGCGTTGCGTACGGCAGGATCGAGGTCCAGAACACGGCCTGAGTCGGGTCGGCCATGAGCGCGTTCGCGTTGGCGTAAACCAACACGGTGCCGTACAGGCCGAACGCCACGCCGGCGGTGCATACGATGACGTACTTCCATGCAGCCTCAAGCGAGAGCTTCGTGTTGTAGGAGCCCACGAGGAACACTGTCGCGAGCGTGGTCGCTTCAATGGCGGCCCACATCATGATGATGTTGTTCGAGGTTGCAACGAGAAGCATCGAGAACACGAACAGGCTGAAGAACACGTAGTATTGCTTCACCTGGCCAGGGCCCATGTTGCCGATTTCGACGTCGTGGCGCACGTAGGCGATGGAGTAGATGCCCGTGAGCAGTCCGATCACGCCGATAAGGGTGGCGAAGATTGAGCCCAGCCCGTCGAGGCGGAACCACAGGCCGCACGCCTCAATGGCGGTTCCCGAAACGAATTCGTTGACGACCAGGTAGATCGCCAGCACGCATACGGCGCCGACCGACAAGACGTGAATCGATTCATACGCTGCGGCGGGCACGGCCTTGGAAGGCAAAACCGCCATGAGCAGCGCGGCGATCAAGGGGATCGCAAGCAGTACGACGAGCATAGTCGCGAAATCCATGATGACCCCCTAACCCTTCAATTCCGAAAGCTCATCCGCATTGAGCGTATGAGTGCAGGTATAGATGCGCATTGCCACGATCGCCATGATGATGATGGCGAAAATGGCGTCGGTCGCGATGCCGACCTCGACGAGCTCGGGCGCCTGGGGCGCGAGCAGGGCGAGCGTGACATGCGAGCCGTTTTCCATCAGGCAGTAGCCGAACATCTGCTTCAAGATGTTGCGCTGCGTGATGATGCAGGTCAGGCCAATGAAGAAGTGCGCGAGCGACACGGCGAGCGCAGGCTTGACCTCGGCCGCGGTGGGAAGCTGAATTCCCATAACGGCGATGAAGCACACGAGCAGCTCAATGGCCACGAGCACGATGGAGAGCACCGGCGTGGTGGAAGAGCCTTCCGTGTTTTCGGGCGCGCCCATCTTCTTGTACGCGAACAGAACCACGGCGGGCACGAAGATGACCTTCGTGAGCGTTGCAGTGAACGACCACGTGAACAGTTCGGTCGAACCGGTGGTCATGCCGAGCGTAATGAAGATGGCCACGAGCACGCACGACTGCGCAGCGTATTCGAACGCGGAGGTGCGCGGCGAGCGCGTGAGCATGACCGACAGCGAGGTCACGATGAGCAACGCGCCCAGGATATTCACGAGAACATATCCGTTCATTGTTGCCTCCTATCCGAGCCACGCTGCAGCGATGAAGCTGGAGCAAACGGTCATGATGATCAATACGATGAACACGCCGACCATGGGCTTAGGCAAAGCCTGGCTGTTGGCGACGGTTTCGGAAGGCTCGCCCGGAATGACCGAGCCCATCCACTTCAGGAACCATGCGAAGCACGCGACGGTTTCGATAAGGCCAACGACCACGATGGCCGTGAGCAGCCAGTTGCCCTGCGCGGCGGTGAAGGAGCCCGCGAAGATAGCGAACTTGCTGAAGAAGCCGTTGAACGGCGGGCAGCCCGCGATGGCGAGCGCCGCGACGCCGAAGCCGACGGCCAGAAGCGGCTGCTTCTTCAAAACACCCTTGAGCTTAGGCAGCATGCGGGTGCCCATGGTGTAGCTGAATGCGCCGGCAACCAGGAAGAACAGCGTTTTCGCGAAGGCGTGGTTGAACATGTGCATCACGCCGCCGTCGAAGGCGAGCTGGCTGCCGAACACGAAGAAGCCGAAGCCCAAGAAGATGTAGGACAGCTGCGAGATGGTCGAGAAGGCCAACAGGCGCTTCATGTCTTTCTGGGGCAGGTACATGAAGAAGCTGAAGATCATGGTGACGATGGCGCCTATCACGATGACCCAGCCAACGGGCTCGGGAATCACGCCTGCGGAAGCGAGGGCGCGTGCGAGCACGGCCACGCCAACCTTAACCATGGACGCGCCATGCAGGTAGGCCGAAACGGGCGTGGGGGCTTCCATTGCGGAAGGCAGCCACATGTAAAACGGCAGCTGCGCCGATTTGCCCCACGCTGCGATGACGATGCATACCAGAACGGCGATCTTCCACGAATCGGACAGGCCGGCGATTGCGGAAATCTCGAACGTACCGGTCTGCGAGAACAGCAGGCAGGTCGCGATATAGAGTCCCAGCGCGCCGATGTGCGTGAGGATGAGCGCCTTCATAGCCGACTTGTTCGCGGTGGGAGTGCCGTAGTAGCCGATAAGGGCCCACGAGCATGCGCCCGTGATTTCGAAGAACACGAGCTGGCACACGAGCGTGTCGCTGTACACGAGGCCGGCCATCGCGCCGATGAACACGGTGAAGAAGGCGTAGAAGCGACGGCGCGGAGCATCGGGGTGCTCGCGGTTGCCGGCATTCATGTAGCCAACTGAGTAAATCGAGATGAGCAGGCCGATTCCAACGAATGCGGTGGCGAGCATGACCGACATCTTGTCGAAGATCAGGCTCAAAATGGTCGCGTTGCCCATAGAGGCCAAGGCGACGGTAACGGTCTCTCCCCCGTTTTGCGCGAGCATTGCCCATACGGCGATGGTGAGCGCGGTCGACACGCTTGCGGCGCCGATGCATAGCCATTTCGCGTAGGGCTGCGGCGATACCACGATGATAAGGGCCACGACGAACGGGATCACGATGGCGCCAAGGCCGAGAAGGGAAATAGTTCCAATCATGTCAATTACCCCCTTCTACAATCCCAGAACGCAGAACACGAAGCCGAACAGCGCGAGCGCCACAACGGCCCAGGTCTGGCGGCCAACCAACTTGTAGCGCACGCGAGAAACGATGTTCTCGAACACGCCGCAGATGAAGAAGAACGCGAGCATCTTCACGAGCCATGCGACCAAGCCACAGGCGAGCGCGGGAATCGTGAGCTCGGTTGCGGCACCCCACGGAACGAAAATCGCGATAAACCAGCTGGCCACGATGATCTGCTTCATGGAAAGCGCCATTTTGCCCATCGCGAGCGAGGGGCCGGAGTATTCGGAAAGCGGGCCTTCCTGCAACTCCTGCTCGGCTTCTGCCAGGTCATAAGGCAGTTTGCCAAGCTCGATGTAGCACGCTGCGAAAAACGCGAGCGCGGCTACCAAAACGCCTACAGGCGCGCTCACCGAAAGGCTGGCCACGGCGGCTCCCATGCCGCCGATGGCGGTGGTGCCGGTCGCGAGCGCCACGGTGAACAGCGCGAGCATCATGGCCGGCTCGACGAGCACGCCGATGATGAGCTCACGCACGCCGCCGATGCCTGCGTAGGCGTCGGAGGAATCAATCGCGGAAAGCGAGAAGAAGAAGCGCGGCAGGGCGAGCAGGTAGAGCACCAAAATGATGTCGCCGAGCCAAGCGATGGGGCTTGCCATGGTGATCATGGGAATGCCCATCGCGAGCACGAGCAGCACGCCCATGAACAGAGGCGGCATGAGCTTGTGCACGAAGCTCGAATCTTTCGGGTGCACGTCCTGACGGCGGAACAGCTTCGCGATGTCGTAGTAGTCCTGCAGGATGGAAGGTCCCTTGCGGGTGTGCATCTTCGCGCGCAGCCAACGGGCAGAGCCCGAAACGAGCGGCGCGAGCAGCACGAGCAGAAGGGCTTGAACAAGTGCAATGATGATTTCCATTTCGCCCTCCTACTTCATCAATACAGCCAAGGCGAGGAAGAACACGAGCGCGACCACGATGTAGATGATGTACACGCGGAAGTTGCCGCCCTCGATCTTCTGAACCTGTTTGCTGATCCAGTTGACGAACGATGCGGTGCCAGCGACGACGTACTTGTCGCCGACGGTTTCGGCTTTCGCCGCGCCCGACACGACGCTGCCGAACATTGCCTGGAACGATCCCGCCGTGGAAACCACGGCATCGCGTGCGGCGTAAATCGGCTTGAGGAACATCTTCACCTCAGCCGCGAAGGTGGTTGCCACAACCGGCATCTCGGGGTCAAGCGCATAGCCGCATGCCCACGGGTCGCGGTCGGTTGCGACGCCGCCCTTAGAGAACAGGCTGCGAGCAGCCACGGGAACGAGCACGCATGCGATGAGCAGGATCGCGAGCATCGGGGTGGACACGACCGAGCCGATTGCCGGGTTCGCGATATCGAGACCGCTCGCAACGGCGATGGCTGCCTGGCCGGTGGTCGCCGCGGCGATGTTCTGCATGACGGGAGCAACCCACGGAGCGCCGATGCCCAGGCATACGCACATAACGGCGAGAATGATCATGCCGATGCGCATGGAAGCGGGCACTTCCTTGGCGTTGGCCGCAGCCCCAGAGCGCGGCGCCCCCAGGAACGTGACGCCGTAGGCCTTCACGAAGCAGGTAACCGCGAGCGCGCCGGTAATGGCGAGCGAGACGGCGGCGAATGCCGCGAAAAAGCGCACGACGATATCGCCGGTGATGGCGACCGAGAACATGGACTGGTAGATGAACCACTCGGACACGAAGCCATTCAGCGGAGGGATGGCCGAGATGGCAAGCGAGCCAATGAGGAAGCACATGGCCGTGGCGGGCATGACGCGAGCCAGGCCGCCCATGATTTCCATGTTGCGGCTGCCGGTGGTGTAGAGCACCGAGCCTGCGCCCAGGAACAGCAGCCCTTTGAACATCGCATGGTTGAGCACGTGGTACAGGCCAGCCATAATGCCGAGCACAGCGATGACCGGCTGATTGAGGGCCATGCCCATGTAGCCGATGGCGATGCCCAGCAAAATGATGCCGATGTTCTCGACAGAGTGGTATGCGAGCAGCTTCTTGATGTCATGCTCGCCCAAAGCGTAGGCGACGCCGAGCACGCTCGAGAGCGCGCCAATCACCAGAATGACCAAGCCCCACCACAGCTGAACCTCGCACGAGCCCAAAAGATCGAGGCCGACCTTCACGATACCGAAGATACCGATCTTGATCATGCCGCCCGACATAAGGGCCGAAACGTTAGAGGGTGCTGCGGGGTGCGCCTGTGGCAGCCACGAATGGAACGGGAACATGCCCGCCTTGCAGCCGAAGCCGCAGAACGCCAGGATGAAGCACAGGCTGGCAATTGCGGGGCTGAACTGCGTGGCGCGGAACGTCGCGAATTCGAAGCTTCCCGTGTTGGCTGCCATGATCAGGTAGGAAAGCATAATCATGAAGAAGCCGACGTGGGCCATGATGAAGTAGAGGAAGCCGCCCTTGATGGACTGGGGCTTCTGCTCCACGATGACCAGGAAGTACGAAGTCAGCGACATGAGCTCGAAGAACACGAGGAACCAAAACGCGTTGTCGACGGTGAGTACCATGTTCATGGAAGCCACGAACAGGTTCATGAAAAAGCCGATGGCGCCAAGGCCCATGCCCTTGTATTCGTCGAAATACGCCAGGCCATAAATCCAGGCAACGAGCGCGAGGATGTTGATGGCTACGAGCAGCAATCCCGACAGGGGGTTGATGAGCAGCGTGAAGTTCGCGAAATTGAACGGCGTTGCGAAGCAGATGAACTGCTCTGCGCCGAAGATTCCCGTAGCTCCCGCGATGATCGAGCAGCACGCAGCCACGATGCCGAAGAGGCACGCGACGACCTTCGCGGTGTTTTCGGCCTTGCTCAGGCACAGCGCGACAATCGCGCCCACGATGGAGACGACGGTGGAAACAAGCAACATATCCATTTCCTATTCCCTCCCCTCGTAGTCCTCAAGCATCACCAAGCCGGCCTCGAGCGCTTCTTTGCGCTTCGCTTCAAGGTCGGCTTCGGTGCCGTCGGTTTCGATGAGCGTGAGCGCCTCGGTGATGCAGGCGTCGACGCAATGCGGTTTGCAGCCGTCGTATTTGCACAGGTCGCATTTGACGGCGACCGGAGAAACGCCGATCTCCCATTGCAGAATGGGGTCGAGCGAGGCAGCAAACGTGGGAGTGTTGTATTCGATGCCCGCAACGCCGGCGCGGCCGGTTCCGGACATATGAATCGCGCCAAACGGGCAGGTCACAGCGCAAAGCTTGCAGCCAATGCAATGCGACTCGTCCACGCGAACGCAGCCGTCGTCTTCGTGCTTGATGGCATTGACGGGGCAAACCTTCACGCAGGGCGCGCCTTCGCAGTGGTGGCACGTGAGCGATGCGACGACGTCGCGGCTCTCGTAGAGGGCAAGCCTCGGCTCTTTTTGCAGGCCAGCGCGCTTGTGTCCCTCGCTGCACGCGGCGCGGCACGTTCCGCACGCGACGCAGCGGCTGGGATATATGGCGATAAAGCGATTCATTCACTCCTCCTTTCCTTCTGGTTGACGTGCAGGGGTTTGCGCCCCTGCACGTTGAAACGTTCGTTTAGGCGTGGGCGCTTACCTTGCCGGCGTCGCCCTGCTCTTCGTGCAGGTCGTTGTAGGCGACGCCCACCTTGCCCTGCCATTGTTCGTTGGCCTCGGCGGCCAAGCGCGCCTTGAGCTCCATGTAGAGGTTCTCGGCGTGCTGCTCGGCCCAAACCTGGTCGTCAACGCGCTCGACTTCGATGGCGCAGTACTTGCTCTCGGGTGTGCGTGAGCGATCGTCCACGGCATGAATGGTAAGGTCGTTGCATTTGCCGATCCACCACTGGTACGTCATGTACACGGCGCCCTCGTTCACGCGATCGTCGACGAAAGCGCGGGTGATGATGCGGCTGCGGCGCGAGCTGACCCATACCATGTCGTCGTTCTTGATGCCGCGGGCAGCGGCGTCGACGGGGTTGATGTGAGCAAAGCCGGGCTCTTCAGCAAGGTTGGACAGCTGCTCGCAATTGCCCGTCATGGAACGGCAGGAGTAGTGGCCAACTTCGCGAACCGTGCACAGCACGAGCGGGTACTGGTCGTCAGGCAGCTCGGTAGGGTCGACGTATTCGTGCGCGACCAGGTGCGCCTTGCCTTCCGGGGTGGTGAACTTGCCGCCCAGGAACAAATCGGGGGTGCCGGGATGCTCGAGCGTGGGAATGGGCCACTGCGCGTGGCCGACGCCCGCCATCTTCTCGTAGGTCGCGCCGTATGCGGCTGGCCACATGTTGCGGCATTCGTGATCCCAAATGTCTTGGGTGTTCTCGTAATGCATGTCGTAGCCCATGCGCTCGGCGATTTCGCTGAAGATCTGCCAGTCATGCTTGCATTCGCCCTTCGGCGGCACAGCGGCGCTGAAGTACTGGAACGTGCGGTCGCAGGCGGAAAAGACGCCCTCGTGCTCGCCCCAGCTCGTGGCCGGCAAAATAACGTCGGCGGCGGCGCTGGTCTGCGTCATGAAGATGTCTTGCGAGATGAACAGATCGAGCCCTTCGAGCTCTTCGGCCAGATGCTGCGTGTCGTGGTCGGTTTGCAGCGGGTCTTCGCCGAAGTTGTAGAACGCGTGAATCTTGCCTTCCTTCACCAAGTGGCCCAGGTCGGTGACCTTGTAGCCAATGTGGTCGGAAAGCTTCTCGACCGGGATGTTCCAGTTGTCGGCGAACTTCTGCTTGATAGCAGGATCGGTAACGCTTTGGTAGCCCGGGAAGAAGTTCGGCAGAGCGCCCATGTCGCATGCGCCCTGAACGTTGTTCTGGCCACGAACGGGGGCAACGCCGGAATTCGGCTTGCCAATTTGGTGGCTGATGCAGGCAATCGCCGCGGCGGTGTGCACCGCTTCGACGTTTTGCTTCTGCTGGCACACGCCCATACCCCAACAAATGATCGACGAAGGCGTGGCCGTCGCGTACATGCGGGCCGCTTCGCGCATCATGCCTGGGTCGATGTCCGTGATGTGCTGGGTCGATTCAGGAGTGTACTTCTCGATGGTCTTCCACCACTCGTCGAAGCCGAGCGTATGCTCGCGCACGAATTCCTCGTCCATGAGGCCTTCGTTCACAATGACGTTCGCGAACGAGTTGAGGAAAGCGATATTGCTGCCGTTTTTTAGCGGCATGTAGATGTCGGCGATACGCGCTGTTTCGATGAAACGCGGGTCGGCGACGATGATTTTCGCGCCCTTTTCCTTGGCCTTCACCATGCGGCGAGCGACCAGCGGGTGCGATGTGTTCGGGTTGTAGCCGAACAAGAACAAGCAGCCAGCGTCCTCCATGCCGGGAACGCCGCAGCTCATAGAACCAGCTCCAAGTGTGTCAATCAGACCGACGACAGTGGGGCCGTGTCAAACACGAGCGCAGTTATCGATGTTGTTCGTGCCAATGCACGCACGTGCGAATCGCTGCGCCGCCAAGTTTGATTCGTTGCCGGTGCCACGCGAGGAGCCGGTAACGAAGATGGAATCGGGTCCGTACTTCTCTTTGATTTCCGTGAGCTTGTTCGCCACGAAATCGAGAGCGGTATCCCACGAGACGCGCTTGAGAGGTGCGCCTTTCTCCTCGCGCATCATGGGATGCAGCACTCGAGGAGTGAGAATCTTCGTGTCGTTGATGAAGTCGTAGCCGAACCAGCCCTTCAGACACAGGAAACCCTCGTTGGTGAGACCATTGAGCGGTTCGGCGCCTATGACGAGATCGTTCTCGACAAGCAGGTTGAACTTGCAGCCGGTGCCGCAGTACGGACACACGACCATGTGCTTCTCCATGAGTCTCCCCCTTTCTTTCCCCTGTCGCCGCGTTATGCGGCAACCCCTTGTACTAAGCCAGCGCCGCGGCAGCCGCTGCGCGTTGGTTGTTGTGAGCTTCGATGTCGTCGGAATCGACGATCATGAGCGCTTTCGAGGTACAGGCCTCAACGCATGCCGGGCCGCCTGGGCGGTCGACGCAGCGGTCGCATTTAATGACGGTCGCGGTTTGCCCCGCCCCCACGCGAATGCCTCCGAGTTCGCCGGAGTCGTAGCGCGAAACCACGTTCACCGCACCGTACGGACACGCGACTACACAACTTCTGCATCCGATGCAGCGCTCCATGCGAACCACCACGCGGTCGCCCTCGTTGTAGAGAGCTTTCGTGGGGCACGCATTCGCGCATGGCGCGTTTTCGCAGTGATGGCACACGATTGGCGCGGTGCGTTCACCCGATTGCACGACGTTGAGACGAGCGATGGGCATATCTCCCGGCACGAAGTGCTTCACGAGGCACGCCGCCATGCATGCTTTGCAGCCGATGCATTTGCGTGGGTCTGCAATCACGAATTTATTGCCCATAGATGTCTCCCCCTTTCCTTCTTCCCCTTTATTTTTTCGTCGCCTTCTGTGCGGTTCTTATCGGGCGCTCCCCAGTGCCCTTCATAGGTCCTTCACAGTTTTCGACGTGGCTAACAATAAACCTCCTTCACAATTTCTTCAAGACAATTCTCAATCAAAATTTTCACGTGCCTGGCTTAAGAGGGGGCCTTGTGTGGTGGTCAGATTTCGCTATGTGTCGCTTTTCATCGCGCGAAACGTTTCATTTACGAAGGAAAAAGAAATGCGCCTCGGACAGGTATCGAAAACTGTCCGAGGCGCAAATCGGGGAAATATTTTTTTGTCTTACGTGAACTGTTTCGTATTGAATTGATATGCGGCTATTTTGCAAAAATGCGCTTGAACTCGCTCAATGTCTGCATATCTTGCAGGTAAGTATCGGCATTTACGAGAGCGACATTCGCTTGTCCGCCTTGGCTGATAAAGATGGGCTCGTCGGTTTCAATGGCTTCTTGAGCTATTTCCGCAAAATTCGTGCCGAGCTCTTCGGCGTTGTAGTGCTTTGCCATGGTTGTCCCCTCTCGATGCGCGATCGATCGCCATTATGTGGCGCTTTGAGGGTGGATTATAGCTTTCGGATAGTCTCTGTACAGGTGTTTTGAGGAAAATTAAAACATGCCTTCCCTCGACCGTGATTCGGGATGCATCGCTCTTTTTTTGCCGACGGGGCTTCGAGCAAAAATCGCTGCAAAAACGCGCGCGTCCTCCCTCAAAATCTTTGAACGAAGGCGTGGCAACCATGGTTTTTACTCTGAAAAAGCTGTAATATAATGTCATTACAAAACGTGTTTATGCACGAAGAAGGAGGTTGGAAAAATGGCAAAAGACGCCCTTTTGCAGGTGCGAATTTCGCCTGAGCTGAAGCAGTCTGCCGAAGATGTGTTCGAGAGCCTCGGCCTAACGACATCAGAAGCCGTTCGGCTGTTTTTAACTAAGAGCGTTCATGAGCAAAGGCTGCCTTTCGAGCTGTCGATGGAGCGGCCTTCGGGTAAATTGCAAGCCTTTGGAGCATTGAATATTTTTGCGAGTCCCTCGAAACGCGACCAAGAGCGCGATGCGTGGATTTCTTCCCTCAGCGAGCGAGAGAGGCGATAGCCATGGCGACGATCCTTGATGAAACGGCAATTCTTCGGTACGTGCTTAAAGATAACGTACATCAAGCCCAACGTGTTGCTGATGTCATTACAAGTGGTGAAGCCTATGTCTATCCGGAGATTATCACGCGCGTATGCGTCGTATTGCGAGATGTGTATCGCGTTCCGCGCTCGGTCATAGCTCGCGTGCTCGAGTGGCTTCTCGATGACGTCAATGCGCCCGAGAAGCAAGAAATCCGTTTGGCGGTGCGCTATTTCGGATCGACGAATATGGACTTCACCGATTGCATGATGTTTGCCCGCAACGTTCGCTCTGGCCATGCGATTTTGAGTTTCGATAAGGCGATAGCAAGAAAAGTGCTCATGTAAGCGGTTCTGACGGGAGTCTGCCTGCTTCGCGAGTATTTACTCATTGTACTTGCTTAAAACGTCTTAGAGCAGCTCTGGTTCGGTCGTTTTTTTTCAGCCATAAAAGAGGAGAGGCTCGCTGGACGAATTTCCAGCGAGCCTCTCCTCTATATATGCTTGAGCTCTATGGGGAGGGAGGGATGCTCAAGCTGCGTTGTTCAAGCGGTTTTAGGCTTCCAGGAATTTGCCGACCGCCTTGCCGCATTCGCGGCCAAGGGTAATCGCCATGCCAAGGCTGCAGCCCGGAATCGGCGTGATGTATTCCGCACCGAAGCGACGGCCGCAATCGTTGCCGGAAACGTAGAGGCCGGGAATCGGTTCGAAGTCTTTGTCGAGCGCATTCTGGTCTCCGTCGGTGATAATGCCGCCGCAGGTGACCATCGTTTCGCCGAGCACGGGCTCGAATTTGCATGCGTAATACGGCGCCTTGTTCACCGGAAACAAAACCGAAGCGTCGCGTCCGAATTGCTGGTCTGCGCCCGCCTCGCAATAGGCGTTGTATTGCTCAACCTGCTCGATGAATGCCTGGGCGTCATCGCCTTCCAGACCCATTTGGCTTGCGAGGCCTTCAAGGGTGTCGTCGGCAATGTACTCGACGGTAGTCATGGGGCCGCCCTGAGGGCCGTCGTCCTTCTTCTCTTCTTCGGTATACGTGCCCTTAAACTTGCCGTAGGCCTTATCGAGTGATTCGCGTAGTTCGGCGATGTTCTGCTCGCTAGCGGTAAAGCCGGCGTGCTGGGGAATCGTGTACTGGCGGTATTCGGTGAAATTGTCGTCCACCACGGCCCATTTTGCCTTGCGGCTGCGGAAGGCGGTAGAAAGGCCGCGTTGTTCGGAAGTGGCGTAATACTCGTTGCAGAAGCGCTTGCCATGCTCGTCGATCCACATTGCTTGGGGCAGGCAGTTCATCTTGCCCGGCACCGAGAGACCGCGGAAGTTCATGCCCGGAATCGGCGTGGTTTCCAGGTGCGCGCCGGCCCAGTATGCCATTTGCACGCCACGGCCGTCGTTCGCCGACATGGAGTTGAGCTCTTCGTCGCCAACCAAGTTGCCTTGAACATCGTAGATGAGGTCTTTCATCATTTCAGGGTTGCCGCCGAAGCCGCCGCATGCGATAACCACGGCCTTGCAGTTGAACTTGATATTGCCATCGGAGTTCGTCGCGACGAGGCCTGCGACTTTGCCGTCCTCCATGACGACATACTGCGCTTCAGTCGCGAAGCAGAATTCGGCGCCATTCTCTTTGGCCAATTCGCGATTGTAACCATGAATCTTCGTTTGGTTGCAATCGGCGCTGTAGAAGCTGCAGACGCTTGGCCAGAATTTAATGACGCCCATGTGGTCCATCTGATGCTCGGTTTGCGGGAAGAACGCCGTGGTCATGGCGGCCTTGTCTTCGTCGGTCAGGGCCGAGAGATACCAATTCGAGTTTTCCTCCGAATTCTGGGCGAACTTCATGACGAGCTCTTGGTTCGCCGAGTTGCCGGTAATCGTCATCCAATTCTGGAAGAATTCAACTGGATCGATGTGCGGCACGCCGCGGTCTTGCAGCACCTGTGCGTTCAACGATGCGAACTCGTTGCCTACGGGCGCAAACGTATCTTCGGGCTGCTTTTCAATGAGCACGACCTTTTTGCCTTCTTCGGCAAGCTCGCGGCATGCGGTGATGCCTGCGTAGCCATGGCCGCACACGACGGCGTCGCAGTCGATGGTTTGGGCGAAATCGGTGATTTCCGCAGGAGCCGTGCGCCATGTTGATTCGCTTGCAGAAGTGGACGACGATGCATCGGCCTTGGTATCGGCGTTCGATGCGGGTGCGCAGCCTGCTAATGCGGCGCCTGCCGCGGCCGTGGCTCCTACGAGCCCCATGCCTTTCAAGAAATTACGGCGCGAAAAATCGGTGTTCATAATTTCCCCTATCTCCCTGTTTCCTTCCTTGCATTTCTCCTCGCTGCGCTCTCCATGTATATGTGGATGCGTCTTAGCGAGTGCGTGTTCCCTGTCTTCACGCTGGAACTAGTATTGCCCGCGCCTAGGGCATCGAGGAATCATGGAAGTTTGGTATTTTGCCATAATCCCAGGTGAAAGGCCATCAAGGGAATTAGGTATTTACTCATATCGCCGCTTCGATACAATAATTGCGGGAGGGGATCATATGAACTTGCAAAGCGAGCGCGCGTCTCTGCGCTTATTGGGGCTCGTTGCTTTTTTGGCAACCATGCCCATTTATTCGCCGAATATCGTGCCGTTGTTTTCGGCTCTTGCCGATAGCGATCTTACGGGAGCCTTCGTCTGGCCCCTTATGGTTGCCGTCGCAATCGTCTCGCTTGCTCTTGCGGTTTTGTCTTGCGGAATGCTGAAAAGCTCCGTTGCTTTGCATGCTTCAGCATGCATCATCGTTGCGTATCCTTTTGCCACGGCGCTTTTCTATCTGATGCTGCTCGGCTTTCTGCCTTCTTCGATGCTTGTGGCGGGGTTGCTGGGAGCGTTGTCGGGCGTGTTGTTCGTACCGTGCTCGATCGTTTTAGCTCGCACGCTTTCGCCCTGCTCTCTCGAAAGCGCCCTTGTGACAGTTTGCATCGCTTCTGGCGCATCTGCCTTGTTGAACTGGTTCTCTATGTATCTCGCTACCGTCCCGCTTGCAGTGCTGTATTGCTTGCTTTTGGGCGCGATTCCGGTTTCGTATTTCTCCGAAGCTCGCGCGGGTTCTTGCGACGGCTCATTTCTCGAGGAACCACGCATACGCCTTCGTGAGTTCGTGCTTCGATTTGCCTCGGTTATGGCGCCTGCGTTTATTGGCCTATCCGTGTTCGCCTTCTTCATGGGGGTTTCGCGGCCGAATATCACCGATAACACGAGCGCCGACGTGGTGGGAATGCTGCTCGCGGCAGTGACGCTTGCTCCTTTGTGCCTGCTCGCGCGCCGATTCCACCATCCTCTGCAGACGTTTTTCCATCAAATGCTGCTGCCTTTGCTTGCTGTCGTGATTCTGGCGGCATTTGCGGTGTTCGGGCCATTAACTGCGAGCTTCGTGCGGGCGCTTCTGTCGATTGGCATGTACTATTTCTTCAGCGTGGCCGCCCTGTTTGCCGTCGCTCTCGCAATTGCGGGCTCGAGTGCGCGCGAGTTTCCTCCCTCGTTGGTGCTTTCGGTGATTATGGGGTGCTTCTCTTTGTCGAGCATGGCCGGAATCGCCTTCGGTGGATTCTTCAAGCTTCCTGGAAGCCAGCAACTTTTCATGCCGGTCGTCGTCGTCGCAATCTATTGCGTGTTTCTTGTCGCGTATTCCATCGTCGCATTTTGGCGCAATACGTCCTCGGGTTCGGGCTCAAATGAGAATTCGGCCGATTCGGGCGAACCGATATCTGTTGCGGCGCGATGCGAAAGCCTGTCGGAAGAGTTTGCCCTTTCGCCGCGCGAGAGCGAGATCTTGGGCTATTTGGCACGGGGCCATGCGGCAAGCTTCATTGCGAAGACGCTCATTATTTCCGAGAGCACAGTTTATACACACACGCGCAACATCTATCAGAAGATGGGAATTGGCTCTCGAGAGGAACTCCTAAGCCTTGTTGAATTCGATAAATAGCCTGGTCAATGCCTATTTATATACGTTTGCGACATACCGATTCTCGACGGCCGGTCGATTGGCTGCAGGGCTGTCGCATGCTTGCCAAACATGGTTTCACCACATTTGGCAGAATTGAACATGACCCCTTTGATGTTCATGCCAAACTCCAGCACAATAGGAACCCATAAAGAGAGGTTTCAAGGCGTTGGCCTTGCATCTGGAAGGAAGTTCCTATGCTGAAAGTTTCGAAAACGGCGCTGCTCTTCATCGCAGGCATCGTGTGGCTCGCAGCTGGTGCGAACATCGCGCGTTTGGGCATTCTTTCGTTCGGGCAAATGAGCCAGGGCATGTGGTGGCTGCTCATCATTGGCGCGATCGCCGTGTTCACGGTGTTTCATATCAAGGTGTTCTCTAAGATGGTGGGCAAGCATGCGAATCGCATCGCTGGTTATGACTCCGACAAAGTCGCCTTCTGGCGTTTCTTCGACGCCTCTGGCTATATCATGATGGCCATCATGATGACGGGCGGCATTAGCCTTCGCGCCTTCGGCTTGGTGCCGAACTGGTTCATCGCCTTCTTCTACACCGGCCTCGGCATTGCCCTCGCGCTTTCAGGCATGAGCTTCCTGGGCCGTTTCGCTCGCCGTGGCAACCTGCCGGTCCCCTGCCCCGCGCTTTTTCGCTCCTTCTCTCGCGAGTAAGCCTTCGATCTGGAACCTGTCAAATGCCGTAGCGTTCAACAGCTCGCGATACACGAATTCGATTGAGGAGCCATCGTTGGGTGCCTCACCCCTGCTTCTTGGAATCATGATTGGTTTCGGAAGCGGGGGTTTTCTTTTGCCTGGAACCTAACGCTACAAGCATTTAACAGGCTCCGAGTTTTACGCTCAGCAAAAGGCCCCGACTCATGCCGGGGCCTTGCTAGATGATGCGCGTCGCTTTAAGCTTCGGTGGCTTCCGCGTCATCTCCGTCGTATTCGCGATGGTCGGGAATCAGGAAGATGAAGACCATCGAGCTGATGAGCAGCATGAAGGGGTAGAACAAGCACGGAATAATCTGGAATGCCGTTATCGCATAGCCTGCGCTTGCGGTCGTTGCAATGGCGATAAGCATTTGTGCGCCATAGGGGATGATGCCCTGGAAAACGCACGAGAACGTATCGAGGATAGATGCGGTCTTGCGGCGCGAGATATTGTAGGTTTTCGCCATGTCCGCCGCGATGGGGTTCGCCATAACAATCGCCACGGTGTTGTTTGCGGTTGCGATATCCATGCATCCGACCAAGATGCCCATGCCCAGCTGACCGCCTTTGCGATTCTTGAACGTGTTCTTAATGGCATTGAGCAGCCATACGAAGCCGCCGTATTCGCGAATGAGCGCGCAAATGGCAGAGACCAGAATGGCGACCATCGTGGTCTCGAACATGCCTGCTGCGCCAGTGCCCATGCTCGTGAGCAAATCGGTCGCCGCCGTGGCTCCGGTTGCAACCATGATAATGGCGCCCGAAAGAATGCCGAGCAGCAGCACGATGAACACGTTGATGCCAATAATGCCGCCCGCCAAAACGATCAGGTACGGGATGAGCTCGATAAGTTCGTATTTATGAATCACCGCGCCTGTGATGTTCGCGTTGAACGACAGCACCAGAATAATCGCGAGCGACGCTAACGCTGCGGGTAGCGCGATCTTGAAGTTCTCGCGGAACTTGTCTTTCATGACGCATCCCTGGCCTTGGCACGCCGCGATTGTCGTGTCGGAGATAAAGGACAGGTTGTCACCGAACATCGCGCCACCCATAACCGATGCCACGCACAACGGCAAATCGAAGCCGGAAGCGGCGGAGACGGCAACCGAGATTGGCGTGATGAGCGTGATGGTGCCGACCGAAGTTCCCATGGCGAGCGAAACGAAGCAGCTCACGACGAACAGAACGGCCACGGCGAATTCAGGCGGGATGAAGGAAAGCATGAGATACGCGACGCTTTCGGCGCTGTTGCGTCCAACCGTGCCCACGAAAATGCCTGCTGCCATGAAGATGAGGATCATGGTGACGATTGTCTTATCGCCAATGCCGCGACCCATGATTGCCAGCTTGTCATCGAAGCTGAGCTTGCGATTCTGTAGACATGCGACCAGAAGGGCGACTAAGAAGATTACGACGATGGGGATGCTGTAGAACCCCATCTCAATCTTCAGGACGTACTCGAACAGAATTCCTAGGCCCAAATAGAGCACAAGGAAAACTCCGATCGGAGCGAGCGCCCGAAGGTTACCTTTTTCCATATTGCTAATTCCTCTCTGTTTGCATAGCCTTTCTATTGTAGCGAGGAAACGAAAATATGCAGATGACAACAGGGCCCATCGCTCATTTAATTGGGCATTTGGCTTTCGCTCCCTCGAAGATGGCTTCATGGATACTCGCAAAAGATGGCGTTGTTGCAGCTATTTATGCCAAGCGGCTCACGATTTACGCGCTTATGCTCCTCCCGAAGCGCGCGCTCCTTCTTTTTTTGACACGTCGTTGCGCCATTTCTGAGGCTTTTTCTTATATGCGTGCCCTATCATAGGGTGTGCTCTCGCGGCAGGCGGCTTCCGATGGATCCTTCGATATGCTTTGCGCTTTCTGGCTCTTGCCGTATGGATAAGCTCGGTATTGAGGCGATTGAGATTGGCGGTGTGTTTTGAGCAAGTCCGATTCCCCCTTTGCGCCCCTTGATGAAGAGGTCATCGCACGCTGGCTCGATTCGCTCGATCTTTCGTCGTCAACCAAAGACACCTATAAGCGTGCGTTCAAATCGTTTTGCGCGTTCGTCCGTGATACATCCCTCGATTTCGATGCGCTCACGAAACGCGACATCGTTTCATTTCGAGAGTATCTCGTCGTTGAGAAGCGATTGAAGCCGACAACCGTTTCCAATTATCTCGGCGCCGTTAGGTCATTCTTTTCGTATGCGGAAGACAACGGCATTTCCAATATTGCACGCGGCGTGAGGGGAGAGCGCGCATCGCGCGATTTCAAGAAAGCGTCGCTTTCCGTCGATCAGGCTCGACGGTTGCTCGAGTCTATCGATCGGGATACTGAAGCCGGTATGCGCGACTATGCCCTCCTGAACCTCATGCTTCGCACGGGCTTGCGCGATATCGAGGTCGTACGGGCCGATTGCGGCGATATTCGCTCGGATAGTGGCGTGGATGTTCTCTATATCCAGGGCAAGGGACGTCCCGGTAAGGATAATTACGTCGTTCTTACTGAACGCGCTTTGTCGCCTATTCGGGAATATTTGTCCATGCGCGGCAATTCGCACGATGCCGCTCCGCTTTTCGCCTCGGTCGCACGCCGCAACGCGGGAGCGCGGCTTACTACGCGTTCGGTTTCCCGTATCGTGAAAGAGGCGTTGCGGGGGATAGGCATCAACGACCCTCGCTATACGGCGCACTCTTTGCGTCATACGGCGATCACCTTCTCGCTTCTTGGCGGAGCGACGGAACGCGAAGCGCAGCAGATGGCCCGTCATGCCGATATAAGCACCACGATGATTTATGCCCACAATATTGACCGCATTAAAAATGCGGCAGAAAAGAATATCGCTCGGCTTCTGGATTAATGGACCTATGAATGCCTTCTTGCATTGGCTCGCGGGAGCGCTGCGGACACGCCGCATGACGATACATTGAGCGCCTTGATCCAAGACGAAAGCCCCTCCGTATTTTCGGATGCAACTCGTTTCTTGCTTAAGAGAAATTGAGCATGCGTCCGTCTTATGCGGAGGGGCTTTCGTCTATAGCCGCTCTCGATTGGACGAATTCGTATCGTTCCATGAGCAAATGAAACGTCCGGTGGCTTTTTTGAAGTTTGTTTCGTTCGTTTCAACTTGGGGGGGGGAGCATTTAAACCAATGATAGTTCACTCATATTTCTAATCTAGACACGGTATTTCAATACAACTGAAACTATCAGGTACTATAAGAAACCTTACTTTGTAAAGTACGCGATATCTTTACTTATTAGATTTTATAACCTAGGCCATTATTTGGCTTCTTATACCGGCCGTATGAGCGGATCGGCCAAGAAGGCCGTAGCCCATCGCTTCATTCGCAAAGACCGTAAGAGCTTCCCTGGATTAGCCATAATGCGGTTTTAGATAACGGC
>CAKUIK010000034.1 GCA_934661005.1 uncultured Slackia sp. | reverse complement strand
TTGGAGGGGCGTGAGCAGCTATGACGCCGAAACATGCGCCGAAACACGTGAAGAATCTCGCGTGCGCGAAGCCGCGCGGTGTGGCGGAGCGCTTCCCGAAATCGGGCGAAGCGCCGCGTGCGAGCGAAACGGCTCAGGCCGACAACGCTGCGGGCGTGTATTTGCAGCGCGCGCACATGGCGGCGTTTGGCCGTTTCGTCGACCGCACGCTCGGGCCTTTCAAGCCGGGCCTCAATGTGGTGTATGGCCCTAACGAGGCAGGTAAAACCACCGCTCGCGCGTTTGTGGGCGGCGTGCTCTTTGGGTGGCCTGAAGCGCGCGGGTCGCGCAACGCCTACAAACCCCGCGCAGCGGCCCGCGAGGGTTCGCTTCTATTCTGCGACGCCGCAACGGGCGAGGTTGGGCGTGTTTCCCGCGCTCGCAATGCCGAAGGCCTTATCGGCGACGATGCGTGGCTTTCGGCGATTTGCGGCGATATCGACCGCGAAACGTTCCAAACGCTTTTCTCGCTCGATGCCGACGAGCTGCGCTCCCTCGAAGCCGCTCCCGACATTTCGGCGAAGCTGCTCACGGCAGGTTCGGGAACCAAGGAAAGCCCAGCCCATGTGGCATCTGCCCTCGATGCTCGCATTGCCGCGCTCATGAGCCGTGCGGCTTCCGAAACCGAATCGTTCCCCAATCTGAAGCGCGAACTCGATGGCGTGAAAGAGCGACTTCTGGAAGCGCGCGCCCAGGCCGACGAGCTGAAGGCCGAAGATGTCGAGCTTCGTTCGTTGCTCGATGAGCGTGAGCAGGTGCAACGCAGCCTTTCGGCGCTCGATTCCAAAATCGAGGCATTGGCGGCGTGTAAAGGCGAGCTCGCCCGCATCGATTCGAACCGCCGCCGCTTGCGCGAAGAAATAACCAGCGCAACGGCCGAGGTCCGCGCATGCGAAGCTGACGCGCAGGCGGAGCTTGCCGCCTACGCTTCGACTCCGATTATTACCGCAGAGGAAGAGGCTCGCCTGCGAGCTGCGCTTGAGCCTCTTGCCGAGCAGGAGCATGGCGCGGCGCAACGTCTGGCGGCGGCGCGAGAGGCCTATGAGCAAGCGCGCGGCCTGTGGGAGGCTCGTCGCGATGCGGCAGCGCAAGCCGAAAAAGCTCCCGAGGCGAAAAGCTCGCGCTTGGTTCCCATTGCGGCTTTGTGCCTGGCAGCGCTGCTTGCTGCTGCGGCGTTTGCGCTGGCCATCGCCGTGCCCGATGCGCTGCCTGTGGCGATTGCCGCCATGGTTGCGAGCATATGCTGCATAGGCGTGGGCGCTCTGTGTGCCGCCAAAGCGAAACCTGCGTCGCCCTCGGCGCACGTCGATGTCGATTCGGCACGCGCCACCATGGTTGCCTGCAAATCGACGTACGACTCGCGCGAGGGTGAGGTCATGGTCGTGGCCGATCAAGTGCGTTCGTCGCTCGCCCAGCTTGGCTTCGCCTCCCACGTTGGCACGGCGCGCGCTGCGCTGCGCGAGGTTGACGTTATGCATGAGGCTCGTGAGACGCACGCCCGCGCCAACCAAGCTCGCGCCCACGCGCAAATGCGGTTGAGCAACGCGACCGAAGAGCTTGAAGATTGCGAAATGCGCGGCAGCGAATGTCTCGTGTCCGTCGGCCTCGCAAGCGATGCTTCGCTTGAAGAAGTCGAGGCAGCGGCATTTGGGTTCTCTCGTAAACGCGACAATCTCGATGAGCGTCTAGCGGAAATGAACGCGCGCGTTGGCCAACTGCGCCAAATTCTTTCCGATGGCGAACGAGCCCCCGAGCTCGATTTGTTGAAAACCCAGCGCGCGCAGATTGTCACGCGTCAGGTCGATTCAGCCAACGAACTCGTAAAACTCCTGCTCGCCAAGCGTATGGTGTCGGGCGCGATTGACGCGTGGGGAACCGAAAGTCAGCCCAAGGTTTACGAGCGAGCCTCCCATCTTATGGAACTTATGACCGCGGGCGCCTGGACGGGCGTCGCGTCGAGTGGCTCCGACGTGTGCGCCATCGATTCATTCGGCGTTCAGTTTCCGCCGCGGCTGCTTTCGCTTGGAACGTGCCAGCAGCTTTACTTGGCGCTGCGCATCGCGCTGCTCGAATGCGCGCCTGAGGTTGGGAGCTCCGTTCCCGTGCTTGCCGACGACATTCTGGTGAATTTCGACGACGACCGTCGCGCAGGTGCGGCGCGCGCCTTGGCCGAGCTCGCCCAAAGCCGCCAGGTCATCGTTTTCACCTGTCATAAGGAGGTCGTGAGCACATTTACCGAACAGGCTCAGAACGTGCATGTTTTAGATATATAATCATTTGGTTCTGCTTTATTTGAATCGGCAAACGAAAGGACCATTATGCCGAACGTCGTGTTGGTCGGAGCCCAGTGGGGCGACGAAGGAAAAGGTAAGGTCACCGACCTCATCGCTCGTGACTTCGACTATGTGGTGCGCTATCAGGGCGGCAACAATGCCGGCCATACTGTTATCCACGGCGACAAAAAGCTCGCTTTGCACCTCATTCCATCAGGCATTATGTATGAAAAGGCCGTGCCGGTCATCGGTAACGGCGTTGTGGTGAACCCGCAGGTTCTCGTTGAGGAAATGCGCATGCTCGAAGGCGAAGGCCTTTCGTGCGAGCGTTTGAAGATCTCGTGCGACGCTCACGTGATCATGCCCTACCACATCGAGCTCGACAAGGCGTCCGAGTTCCGTTTGGGCAAAAACGAAATCGGCACCACGAACCGCGGCATCGGCCCGTGCTACCAGGACAAGGCCGCCCGCAGCGGCATTCGCATCCAGGATCTGCTCGACGAGCATGTGTTCCGCATGAAAGTCGAGGCGGCTCTTGAGGTGAAGAACGCCATTCTCGAGAAGGTGTACGGCAAGCGCACGTTCACCGTCGATGAGATTTGCGAGGCCTACCTGCCCTACGCCGAAATCATTCGTCCTCATATGGCCGAAACCGCCCAGTTGCTCAACGATGCGCTGCGCGAGGGCAAGCACATTCTGTTCGAGGGCGCGCAGGGCACGCTGCTCGACATTGACCACGGCACCTATCCGTTCGTCACGAGCTCTTCGTGCTGTGCGGGCGGCGCCGCTACCGGTTCGGGCGTTGGCCCCACGGCTATCGACCGCGTGCTCGGCATTCAGAAGGCCTACGTTACGCGCGTCGGCGCTGGCCCGTTCCCCACGGAGCTTGTGTATCCTGAAAACGGCGGTGAAGGCCAAGACGCCATCGATGGCGATCTGCTGTGCGCCGAAGGCCACGAATATGGCGTGACCACGGGTCGCAAGCGTCGCTGCGGTTGGTTCGATGCGGTTATCGCGCGTTATGCGGCCGAGGTCAATGGCCTTACCGACATCGCCCTTACCAAGCTCGACGTGCTTTCCGCCTTCGACGAGCTCAAGATTTGCGTTGCTTACGAGTGCGAAGGCAAGACCTACGATTACTTCCCCATGCAGCAAAGCGTGCTGTTCCATGCCAAGCCGGTGTACAAGACTATGCCTGGCTGGAAGGGCGAAGACATCACGAAGGCCAAGAGCTTCGAGGACCTGCCGGCAAACGCGCAGGCCTACATCGAAGAAATCGAGCGCCTTTCGGGCGTGAAGGCCACCATTATTTCGGTTGGCCCCGATCGCGACCAGACCTTTACCAGGGGCTGGTAGCAGCATTGCGCCGGCTTGATTGCCGGCGCTTTCATTCGATGCTGTGGGCTTTCGATAAGCTGCCCCACGCCTGCTCGGACGTGGATGCCAAGGGCCGGGTGCGCCACGTCGACGCGTTTGACGCGCGTCTTATGACGTGGGCCTTTTCCGTGGTTCTTCGGCTTATCGGATTGCTCTTGCTGATATGTCTCGGTTCGCGCGAACCGTGCTTTCGATACGTGCCCGGGCGCCGCATAACGGCGCTCGGGTTTATGCATATCTAGGAAAGGAACTTTCTTGAACGTTTTGGTGCTTGGTTCGGGCGGCCGCGAGCACGCCCTGGCATGGGCCATTGCGAAATCGCCTCGCCTCGATTCGCTGTTCGTTGCTCCCGGCAATGGCGGTACGGCGACTATTGCGAAAAACGTCCCGCTTGACATGAACGACGCCGATGCCGTTATCGGCTTTGCGCGCGACGAGAACATCGACCTCGTGGTTATTGGCCCCGAGGCCCCGCTTGTCGCCGGCGTCGCCGACGCCATTCGTGCGGCAGGCATTGCCGTGTTTGGCCCGGGCGCGCAGGGCGCACGCCTCGAGGGCTCGAAAAGCTTCTCGAAAGAATTCATGCTGGCCCATGGCCTTCCCACTGCGCGCTACAAAAAGTGCACCTCGCAGGAAGAGGCCATGGACTACCTGCATGAAGTGGGCGCGCCCATCGTCGTGAAGGCCGATGGCCTTGCCGCTGGCAAGGGCGTTGTGGTTGCCGATGATATGGAAGAAGCCGAAGAGGCCGTGCGCGATTGCTTCGCGGGCGATTTCGGCGAAGCTGGTAGCGTGGTGGTTATCGAGGAAATGCTCGAAGGCCCCGAGTGCAGCATGCTCGCGTTCCTCTCCGAGGGCAAAGCGCTTGCCATGCCCTGTGCGCAAGACCACAAGCGTGCCTTCGATGGCGACTTGGGCCCGAACACGGGCGGCATGGGCGTGTATTCGCCGGTGCCGTGCGTGACCCCCGAGCTTGAGGCCGCGATGCAGGAAATCATGCAGAATGCCGCCGCTGCCACGGCAAAGGAATTCGACGACGCCTATACGGGCGTGCTTTACGGTGGCTTCATGCTTACCGCTGAAGGCCCCAAGTTGCTTGAGTTCAATGCTCGTTTCGGCGATCCCGAAACCCAGGTCATCATGCCTCGTTTGGAGTCCGACGCGCTCGAAGCGTTCTATATGGTCGCGACGGGCAAGCTCGATGCGCTTGATCTGCGCTGGACCGACCAGGTTGCGGTGTGCGTCGTGCTTGCGAGCGAAGGCTATCCGGGCAGCTACGAAAAGGGCAAGGTCATCTTGGGCATCGAAGAGGCCGAAGAGCTCGATGGCGTTACGGTGTTCCATGCGGGCACCGCGTTCAATCAAGATGACGAGCTTGTGACCAACGGCGGCCGCGTGCTCAACGTGGTTGCGCTCGCCGATACCTTCGAAGACGCTCGTGAGCTGGCATACGAGGCGTGCGACAAAATCAATTTCGAGGGCAAGCAGTATCGCCACGACATTGCGCTTCGCGCGCTGGAGGCGTAATTCATGCTGAGCGAACGCATGCTTACGACCGCCGTGCGCACCTGCGCTACGCGGTTCATGAATATCAAACCGTGCACCGAGGCTCGTATCCCCGGGCCGAATGCCGGTCAGCGCTACATGCTGTACGCACACATTCCGTTCTGCGAACGCCTGTGCCCGTATTGCAGCTTCAACCGCTTCCCGTTCTCCGAGAAGCGCGCGGTGCCGTATTTCAAGAACCTGCGCGCCGAGCTCATGATGGTGAAAGAGCTTGGATACGACTTCGACTCGCTTTACATTGGCGGCGGCACGCCCACCATCATGATTGACGAGTTGTGCGATTTCATCGATTTGGCTAAGCGCGAGTTTTCCATCAAGGAAGTTTCGTGCGAAACCAACCCGAATCACCTTATTCCGTCGTATCTCGACAAGCTGCAGGGTCGCGTCGATCGTTTGAGCGTTGGCGTGCAGAGCTTCGACAACGGCCTTCTCAAGCAGATGGACCGCTACGACAAATATGGCTCGGGCGAGAGTATTCTCGAAGCGATTAAGGTTGCCGCGCCGTATTTCAAGTCGCTCAACGTCGACATGATTTTCAACTTCCCGGCGCAGACCGAAGAAATTCTGCGTCGCGATTTGGAAATGGTTATCGAGGGCGGCAGCGGCCAAACCACGTTCTATCCGCTTATGGCGTCTCCGTCGGTTGAAAAGTCGCTCGCGCGCACGGTTGGCAAGGTCGACTACGAGCGTGAACAGCGCTTTTACGAGATTATTTCCGAGACGCTTGCCGGCGGCGAGAATTCGCCGTTCGTGCATGGCAGCGCGTGGACTTTCAATAAGCGCGAAGATGAGGCGCCCGCGGCGAAAACTCCGGGCGATGGCCAAATGATCGATGAGTACATCGTCGATTACGAGGAATACCCGGCCATCGGTTCTGGCGGCATGACGTATTTGGGCCACACGCAGTATGTGAATACGTTCAGCGTGCGCGAATACAACCAGGCCATCGAGTCGGGTCGCATGTCGCTTATGGGCAAGGCCGAATTCAGCAAGCGCAACCGCATGCGCTACCGCTTCATGATGCAGCTGTTCGGCTTGCGCCTCGATAAAAAGCAGTGGGAACGCGATTTCGGCTGCAGCGTCGCCGCGGGCCTGCCGGCTGAATACATGTTCATGAAAATGAGCGGCGCGTTCGACGTGGACAACGATGAGGAAATCACGCTCACGCCGAAAGGCCGCTACCTCATGGTTGTCATGATGCGCCAGTTCTTCATCGGCGTGAACAATCTGCGCGACCAGGCTCGCAGCGTGCTTCCCAAGGAAGAGCGTGATTTGCTCTTTGGGTCGGGCTGCGCGATGAAAGAATAGCGAGAGCGTCGCTCTTTTGAGCTGGGCGCTTCGTGCTGGACCCGGAATGAAGATTCATTCCGGGTCTTTTTGCGTTAGAGGAACGGCGGTCGCATTGGGTGGCAACTGATGTTTGCGAGGCGTCGATACGCTTGCCCCGGGGTCGAACCGTGGCCGCCGTCCGCGGTGCGCCCGCGTTTCGTTTTCGGCTTTATTCGCCTGCTTCATATCGTCGTCTCTTTCAGCATGAATGGCGCTACGCACGCCTGCTTCGTTTGGTCGCGCTTGCCGCGATATTTCGCGTGCTCTTGATGCGGTGCGACTGGTTTCGCCTGCTAAAATGGTGGCATCGTTTCCTAAGAGGAAGGTGCCGGCATGGTTGGCGGTCTTGTGTTCTTCATCATTTTCATCCTGGTTATCGCGGCCATCATTAAAGATGGACTGTTCATCGTGAAGCAGCAACATGCGGTAATCATCGAACGCCTTGGCAAATTCAACAGGTTCGTTGGTGCCGGCTTCCACGTGAAGATTCCTTTCTTCGAGCGTAAGGCTACGACCGTGAGCCTTCGAACCATGAAGAACGGTTTCAGCATCGACGTGAAAACCGAGGACAACGTTACTATTGGGCTTGATATTTCCGCCCAGTATCACGTTGATTATTCGCTGGGCAACAACCCCATGGAATCGGGCATTTTCAAGAGCTACTACATGCTGCAGGAGCCTGTCGAGCAGATGAAAGACTTCATCACCGACGCGTTGCGCTCGAGCATTCCCACGTATTCGCTCGACGAGGTGTTCGCGAAGAAAGACGACATCGCCAAAGACGTGAACGCGACGGTGAGCGAGCAAATGGCCGCTTACGGCTTTACGCTGGTGAGCACGCTTATCACGCGCATTTCGCTTCCGAAGGAAGTCGAAGACTCCATGAACCAAATCAACTCTGCGCAACGTGTGCGTTTGGCCGCGCAAGATTTGGCCGAGGCCGATCGTATTAAGAAGGTTACCGAGGCGCTCGCCGAGGCCGAGAGCATGGAAAAGGCTGGCGAGGGTATCGCGAACCAGCGCAAGGCTATCGCGCAGGGCATTAAAGACTCTCTTGAGACTATCAAGGAATCGGGCGTGACGCCCCAGGAGGCCAATGAGCTGTTCATGTTCACTCAGTGGGCAGACATGATGGGCCGTTTTGCGGAGTCGGGCAAGGGATCGACCGTGGTGCTGCCGAACGATTTCAAGTCGACGGCTAGCATGTTTGAGCAAATGCTCGCCGCCGGTGCCGCCAACGACGAATCGGCGAAGTAGCCAGACTGAGTGTCTCGATAGGCCCGCCTGATGCATGTTGCGTTGGGTGGGCCTTCTTTTTGGTGCAAAGTTTCGGATATGCGCCCGAACCTGCAAAATGCTCGTAACATTTGGCAGGTTATTCCAGGTGGCAGGCCAACTTTGAATTAATTGAAAAAAGTTCTTGCATTTAGTCTTTGGGGTCTGTAATATATGTACCTGCGTTTGACGCAACCGGTCAGGTAGCTCAGTCGGTAGAGCAGGGGATTGAAAATCCCCGTGTCGGGGGTTCAAGTCCCTCTCTGACCACCATTCGAATTCAAAAGCCGCTCGAAAGAGCGGCTTTTTCAAGCGCAAAATGGGCCTGTAGCTCAGTTGGTCAGAGCGCACGACTGATAATCGTGAGGTCACAAGTTCGAACCTTGTCAGGCCCACCATCGAATTTTGAAGCTCGTCCTTTTGGACGGGCTTTTTTCATATGTGGCTTTCTTGGTCACGCGGCCGCTTTTGGCAGGAAATACGGTTAGGGGCCTCATTGAGGCCCCTTTTGCGGAGGCTTGGATAAGCCCTTTTTAGCAACGCGTCGTTGACCTGGGCTATCAATCGCATCTTGATGCGAAAACGCCTGAGGGGCGATCAAAAGAGGCCCCATTGCCCAATTTCTGCCATGAAAGGTGCGATTCGTTGCAATCGGGCCCCCTTCGTGCATTTTTCGACAAGTGATTCGTTGCATCGATTGGCTGCCCAATCTCGCGAAGCAGGGCTGACCTATTTTCGCGTAGAACGCCCCGAATCGCTGCATTCGAGGCGACTTCAAAAAAAAGTTGAAAAAAGTTGTTGCAAAGTTGTTTCGAGTCGTTGTAATATAGCCAAGCGCTTTTAGCGCGGGCCTGTAGCTCAGTTGGTCAGAGCGCACGACTGATAATCGTGAGGTCACAAGTTCGAACCTTGTCAGGCCCACCACCTTTGCTTAATAAACGCCCCACCGTGAGCCACGAGCCGGTGGAGCGTTTATTACATACGGGGAATTAGCTCAGCTGGGAGAGCGCGGGCTTTGCAAGCCTGAGGTCAGGGGTTCGATCCCCCTATTCTCCACCACATTCAATACGCCGTCCTTCGGGGCGGCGTTTTTCGTATTTCGTCCTCATTATGCTGCGCTCGCGCCGTGCGCAAGGAGCACCTTTCGCGCCAGAATCATATGTCCGCCTGCGGCGCTGCTATGCAGGTTCTTTGTAAGCGTTTTGCGCGTTTATCTGCAGCGTTGCTATGCCTGCTATAATTCTCGCCCGTATGTTTCCGCTTTGTCGACGAAAGGGTTTGCGTGAATCGTACTGAAGCGCTCAATATCCTTGGACTCGACGACGATGCGTCGGCGGCCGACATCAAATCGGCCTATCGCGAGTGCGTGCAGATATTGCACCCCGATCGCTTCGCGAACAACAAGAAGCTGCAAGACCGAGCGACTGAGCAATTCAAGCGCCTGCAAGACGCTTACGAGTACCTCACGAGCGATCGCGCGGCGTCGAAACAGAGCCGCTCGTCTTCTCGCCCTCGCCAAGCCTACACGGCGCGCGAGGCGAAAATCGCGGGTTTGGAAGCCGCGCGCACGCAGCTCATCGCCCAGCACGATGCCTTGTGCGACGAGCGCCGCAATTCCATCATCATGATTGCGGCCGGTGTCATTATCGCGCTGTTTTTGCGACGCATCGTATGGGCGGCTGGTCTTGCGGGAACGTTGGTAATTTGGGGTATCGTCACGCTCACGGGAGCGTGCAAGAATATCGCGACGCTCAATGAGCACCTCGGCGAAATTGAGATGCAAAAGCGCCAATTGGAAGAGAACTGGGAAGAAGATTAAATGAAGCAAGAAAACCTTCGCAACGTGGCAATCATCGCTCACGTCGACCACGGCAAAACCACGATGGTCGACCGCCTTCTGGGCGCGGCTCACGTGTTCCGCGAAAACCAGCAGGTTGAAGAGCGCGTGCTCGACTCGAACGATCAGGAACGCGAGCGCGGCATCACTATTCTGTCGAAGAACATTTCCATCAACTATAAGGGCGTGAAGATCAACGTCATCGACACCCCGGGCCATGCTGACTTCGGTGGCGAGGTCGAGCGCGTGCTGAACATGGCCGACGGCGCTCTGCTCATCGTCGACGCATACGAAGGCCCCAAGCCTCAGACGCGTTTCGTGCTTTCGCACGCGCTCGAGGCCGGTCTGCGCATTGTGCTCGTCGTGAACAAGATTGACCGCCCGAACGCCGACCCCGAAGGCGCTGTCGACAAGGTGTTCGACCTCATGGTCGAGCTCGGCGCTTCCGACGAGCAGCTCGATTTCCCCGTCATCTACGCTTCGGGCGTCAATGGCTACGCGCGTTATGAGTACGACGACGGCAACATGGACATGATCCCGCTGCTCGACACCATTTTGAAGGAAATCCCCGCGCCCGACGTCGACGTCGATGGCCCGGTTGCGATGCAGGTGTGCACCGTCGACCACAGCAGCTACGAAGGCCGTATCGGCATTGGCCGTTTGTACAGCGGCACCATTCATGAAAAGGAACTCGTGCTCGTGGTTCCTTCCGAGGGCGAACCGTACAACGCCCAAATCCGCAAGGTGTACACCTTCGAGAACCTTGGCAAGGCCGAAGTTCCTGAGGCGCATGCGGGCGATATCGTTGCCGTTATCGGCATCGAGGCAGCTGACATTGGAGACGTGATCACCGACCGCGAGAATCCGGTCGAGATGAAGCCCATCGCCGTTGAAGAGCCCACTATGGCCGTCGTGTTTGAGGCTTCCACGAGCCCCATCGTTGGTCGCGAGGGCGACATCGTTGGCGCCCGTCAGCTCAAAGAGCGCCTGATGCGCGAAAAGGAGTCCAACATCTCTATGCGCATCGAGGAGACGGAAGACAAGAGCGGCGTTCGCGTTGCCGGCCGTGGCGTTTTGCATCTGTCGGTTCTTATGGAGACCATGCGCCGCGAGGGCTTTGAATTCCAGGTTGGCCGCCCGCAGGTCGTGTATAAGACCGACGAGCACGGCAACAAGCTTGAGCCCATTGAGGAGGCAACGCTCGACGTTCCCAACGACTATTCGGGCAAGGCCATCGAGGTCATGGGCACCGCTGGCGGCATCATGGAGGACATGGCTTCCGACGAAACCATGACGCACCTCGTGTTCCGCATTCCGTCGCGCGGCACCATGGGCCTGAAGACGCGCATCCTCAACGTGACCCACGGCGAGGGCGTTTTGTTCCACCACTTCCGCGAGTACGGCCCGTACACCGGAGAGATGCAGGGTCGCAAGAACGGCGGCATGATCGCCATGAGCACCGACAAGGCCGTTGCGTACGCCCTTGACACGCTGCAGCAGCGCGGCCGCCTGTTCGTGAAGCCGGGCGACGAGTGCTATGAAGGCATGATCGTGGGCGAGTCGGCCAAGGAAGGCGACATGGTCGTGAACGTGTCGAAGACCAAGAACCTGGGCAACCAGCGCTCTTCGACCGCCGACAAAGCCATTCAGCTTACGCCGCCCGTGACCTTCACCCTCGAAGAGGCTCTGGAGTACATCGAAGACGACGAGCTCGTCGAGGTTACGCCGCAGTCCATCCGCATGCGCAAGCGCCTGCTTTCTGCGACCGATCGCCGCAAGGCAAACAAGAACTAGCGAATTTCATTTCGCCGCTTTGAGACCCGCCCGCATACGTGGGCGGGTTTTTGTGTATACACGCGTTTATTCGCATGCGCCGAAATGCCCAATTTGCCGTATATGGCCGTGTATTTTGGGCGTTCGCGTGGTGTGCGTGTGGGTGTATTGTGACGGCGTTAAACCCGTTTTTCGCCTGTGGGAAAATACTGGCCCGTACACAAAGGGCAAAAGCGAATGCGGCATGGGGAGAGTTTAGGTCGCGTTCCGTTCGCCCTTGCCCATAAGAGAAGGTAGGGCTTGATGAAGAAGATGAACTTCTTGAAAATCGCCTGTGTTGCGGCGCTTTCCGCTGCATGCTGCTTCGCCGCTGTTGGATGCAGCCAGGCGAAAAGCGATTCCGGCGACGTATCGGTGAGCGACACGTCCGAAGGCGTTGCCGCCACGGTCAATGGCACGGAAATCGGTGAAAAGGCCGTGACGTCTTACATCGCGAATTTCCGCAGCATGTCGAACCTCGAGGCCGACGCCGATTGGGCGCAGTGGCTCGTCGATAACAATTACACCGCCGCCGACATTCGTGAAGAAGTCATCAACTATTACGCAAGCCAGGAGCTCATTCGCCAGGCCGCAGAGGAAAACGACATCAAGGTCGAGTCTTCCGAAATCGATTCGCAGGTGCAGCAGATGCGTTCCTACTACGATTCCGACGAAGATTGGGAAAACGCGCTGAAGCAAATTGGCACCACCGAGTCGCAGTACCGCTCGCTGCTCGAGATTTCCATGCTGCAGCAGGCCCTTCAGGAAAAGGTTGCCCAGCCTGAAGATCCCACCGATGAAGAGCTGCTGCAATATGCGCAGATGTATGCCACGTACTACAACGGTGCGAAGAAATCGAGCCATATCCTCTTCAGCTCTGATGATGAGGCCACTGCCCAGGAAGTGCTCGATAAGATCAACTCTGGCGAGCTCGATTTCGCCGAGGCCGCCAAAGAATATTCCCAGGATGAAGGCAGCAAGGAAGACGGTGGCAACGTTGGTTGGGACAAGCTGACCTCGTTTGTCGATGAATACCAAACTGCGCTCGACGGCCTTGAAGAAGGCCAGGTTTCCGGTCTGGTAACTTCGAGCTATGGCATTCACATTATCAAGTGCACCCAGGTGTTCAACGCTCCCGACGAGGTTACGTCGACAGACCAGCTTCCGTCTGAGTTCATGGATTCGATTAAGTCCACGCTCGAGGCTTCCGCCAAGCAGCAGGCTTACTCGCAGTGGTACCAGGACTATAAGAGCAACGCCGACATTCAGATCAACGACATGCCGAGCGGCCTTGCCTATGACGTAAGCCTCGATGGCATTGAGCCTTCGAGCACGAGCGCCACGACGGAGTCCGACTCGAGCGCTTCTGCCGATTCTTCGACGGAGGGCACGACCGAAGGCGCTTCGGGTGATAGCTCTTCAGCCGAAAGCTCCTCCACTGAGTCTTCTCAGCCGGCCGAGACCAAAACTAACTAGTTGCAACAATGCAGCCAATCAAGAAACCCGCTTTGGCGGGTTTCTTTGTATTCGGAACATGCTAAATGCTCGTAGCGTTTAACAGGTTTTTGGGACCACAGGCGTTTTTCTGGACGTTATGCGGTTCTTCCTGGCGTCCTTCTGTGCTTGCCCAGTGTGACGAAATCCCACCCCAGGTAATCACCCGAAACAGAAAAATGAAGAAATGCTTCGTTCGCGCCTAAAAACAGCGAGCGTGCGCCCGGTGCGGCAGATTGCCCCGCCGCATGGCCAAGCGTACTTTGGTACGCGCCGCGCCATGCACAAGGGGCAAGATGTCGTGCCCGGCGCATGCGCAGCGTCGGGTCGACTCAAACGAAAAAAAGCCCGTTCGTCAGAACGGGCTTTCAAAAAGAAAAACAGGCACGGTTTCCCGTGCCTGTAAACATTCAAGACTGGCGGAGAAGTGGGGATTCGAACCCCAGATACCCTTGTGGGGTATACTCACTTAGCAGGCGAGCACCTTCGGCCTCTCGGTCACTTCTCCGCTCATGACGCACATTTTTGCGCGTGCAGGGGTGTATGATACCGTGACAACTATTCAAATGCAAGGGAGACTTGATGACTTCATCGCTGAATCACCACAGAGCTTCGCAAAAACGCTTTGCACGTGCCTTCATTTTGCAGTTCTTCATTATCGCGGTCGCCGCCTTAGCCATGCTTGCGTGCATCCCATCGCACGCGTACGCGAAATCGTATACATGCCCGAGCGTTACGATTGACGCCCGGGCGAATGCCGACGGATCGCTCGACGTTACCGAAACGCGTACTTTTGATTTCTCGGGCGATTTCACGGCGGTATGGTGGACCTTCGACAACATGCCGACCAAGGAAAGCCTGCTTTCGGTGGCATCGGCATCGCTCACCAATGAAACCACGGACGAAACCCAGACGCTTTCTCCTGTTGAATTTCAGCGCGCATGGCGCGAGGCTGGCGGCGCGGGATACCCATCGTATTCCGTCGACGAGGACGAGAACACCGTGTATGTGTTCTTCGACGAATCCGATTCCGAAGTCACGATGACGCTCTCGTACTCCATTTCGAATTTCGTTCAGGTTTACGACGACGTCGCTGAGGTGTATTGGCAATATATCGGCCATGGTTGGGCAGTCGACAGCGACCATGTAACCACGACGCTCACGATTCCGGTTCCTGCGGGCACGCAGGTTCAACCGGGCGACAATGTGCGCGCGTGGGGCCACGGCCCCCTCGATGGCACTTTGTCCATCGGCGATGACGGTGCCATTTATGCGCAGGTCTCTTCGGTGAGCGCAGGCGGCTATGCTGAAATTCATTCGGTATTTCCAGCGGAATGGATGAGCGTTTCGGGCTCGGCGGCCAACAAGCATATGGGCAACCGCCTCGATTCCGTGCTCGAAGATGAGGCGCAGCTTGCGAACAAGGCGAACGCATCCCGTTTGCAGTCGCTGCTCTTCATCGTGGTCTGCTTGGTTGTTGCCATCGGCATTATCGTGTGGGCGGTGGTCATGTTCTTCCGCCACGGCCGCGAGTACAAGCCTCAATTCCAGGATGAATACTGGCGCGATGTGCCCGCGAAAAACATCTCGCCTGCGGTTATTGGGCGACTGTGGCGCTTCGACGCCGAATCTCCCAACGACCTTACGGCAACGCTCATGCACCTGTCTCATATTGGCGCAATTCGCCTCGACGCTGGCAGCTATGAGGCGCCTAGCAAGGGACTATTTGGCATGGGTGGCAGCAAAACTGTGAACGATTACTACATCACGCGTCTTCCCGGCTGGGAAGAAAAGGCCGTCGACCCCATCGATAAGAAGACGATGGACTTCGTGTTCGGAAAAATTGCCAAGGGTGCCGACTCTTTGTGGTTCGGCACGATTCAGCAGTTCGGAACCGATTACCCCGAGTCGTTTAACGACGCCATGGAGGCTTGGCAGGGCGTGGTTTCGTCGGAAACGAATAAGTGCAACTTCTTCGAGGAAAAAGGTTCGCACTATCGCGTGATTTACTTCGTGCTTGCGGTGCTGCTGGGCATCGTGGGCGTCTTCTCGCTCTTCGCGACCGATGAATTCACCTTGTTCTTGGCGGTTATTCCGCCGGTGGTCGTGCTCGCCGTGCTTTCGAAATTCATGCAGCGTCGAAGCCGCGAGGCCGTTGAGCTCCACGCTAAATGCGTCGGTCTGCGCAATTGGCTCAAAGATTTCAGCGCGCTTGACGAACGCCTGCCCACCGACGTGAAGGTGTGGGGCGAAATGATGGTGTACGCCTACGTGTTCGGCGTTGCCGAGGAAGCTATGAAGGCTTTGCAGATGAAGCTGCCTCAGGTTATTGAGGATGAAGGCTTCGCAACGTCGACGGGCTATTGGCTCATGCCTCACTATTACGGCATGCCGGGAGGTGCGGCCGCTCCCGTCGCGAGCCCGGCTGAAATGTTCCAAACCATGCAGGCCAACACCATGCAGACGGTTTCCGAAGCACTGAGCGCTGCATCGAGCAGCGATGGCTCCGGCGGCGGTTTCTCGGGTGGCGGCGATTTCGGTGGTGGCGGCTTCGGCGGCAGCGGTGGCGGCGCAAGGTAGCCGCCCGTTTTCGCCGCGCCGCTTCGGCGGCCTTTCGCTATCCGTATCGTTTAGTTATCCTGCGCCTCTTTCATTCCGACGCTTTTTACACGCTATACTTTAGTGAGAAAAAGCGTTCGCGAGTGGAAGAGGCGATTTTCATGGCCGAAGAAAAGGCATTGGTCGGAATCATCATGGGCAGCGAGAGCGACATGCCCAATATGGAGCCGTGCATGAAGCAGCTCAAGGAATTCGGCATTCCTTACGAAGTGAAAGTTGCGAGTGCGCATCGCAAGCCCGCCGAAGTGCACGAATGGGCCTCGGGCGCCGAAGAGCGCGGCATGCGCGTTATCGTCGCCGCTGCCGGTAAGGCTGCCCACCTGGGCGGCGTGGTGGCCGCCTATACGCCGCTGCCGGTCATTGCCGTTCCTATGAAGACGAGCGATTTGGGCGGTCTCGACTCGCTGCTTTCTATGGTCCAAATGCCCTCCGGCGTGCCTGTTGCGTGCGTCGCCATCAACGGGGCGAAGAATGCCGCAATTCTCGCGGTGCAAATGCTTGGCACCGGCTGCGACGAATGCCGCAAAAAGATTTCCGATTTCAAGGCGAAGATGGCTGAATAATGACGAAGAAATTGCTCATGGGCAACGAGGCCTTCGCGCATGCTGCGCTTGAGGCGGGTGTTGCCGTGGTCGCTGGTTATCCGGGCACGCCTTCGAGCGAGCTTATCGAAACCGTCGCGAAGCGTGTGCAAGCGGGTGCCGCCGAGGACGTGCATGTCGAGTGGTCGACCAACGAAAAAGCCGCGCTCGAGGTGCTTGCCGGCGCCTCGTATGCTGGCGCGCGCACGCTGTTCACCTGCAAACAGGTTGGCCTCAATGTGGCAAGCGACCCGCTCATGAGCCTGAATTACGTGGGCGTCGAGGGCGGCTGCGTCATCTATGTGGCCGACGACCCCGGTCCCATTTCGTCGCAAACCGAGCAAGACACGCGTCGCTTTGCGTCGTTTGCCAAAATTCCCGTGTTCGACCCCGCGAGTGTTGAGCAGGGCGTTGAGATGATCCCTAGCGCGTTCGCTCTCTCCGAGCGCTATCGCACTCCGGTCATCGTGCGCCCGACGACGCGCGTGTGCCATTCTTCGACGTTTGTTGACGTGGCCGAAAAAACTCAGGGTGCGCCCGCGAGGGGGTTTGCGAAAGACGATTCCCGTTGGGTGATTTTCCCCGCGCGCGCCTATCGCGGGCATAAGGAAATCAATGCTCGATTGGCGAGCATTGCCCGGGAGTTCTCTGGCGAGGCTGTTGCGGAAACTCCAAGCGGCATGGCGTCGGAAAATCTCTCGTGTTTCAATCCCATTGAAAATCACGGTGATGCGCCGAAAATTGGCATCGCATGCGGAGGCGTTTCGGTGGCTTACGCGAAAGAGGCGCTTGCGATTCTCGAGCGAACGGCGAAGCGGGAGGCTTCCGTTTCAGGCGCTGCCGGCGGCGAGTGCGGCGAGGCTCTTCCGAGTTATCGCTTCATGCAAATTGGCACGCCGTTTCCGTTCCCCGAAACGCGCGTGGACGAATTCCTTAACGGCCTCGATGCGGTAATCGTATTCGAGGAGCTCGACTCGGTTATTGAGGACGGCCTCGTTCATGCCGCAGGCCTGCGCGCCGCGCAGGGCAAGAGCGCGCCGCGGGTTCTTGGTCGTGCGTCGGGCGCGTGCCGCGATGCCGGCGAGAACGATACCGACGATATTGCCGAACGCCTCAGCAGATTCTTCGATGATGCGATGTTGCGCGAAGCGGGCGTTTCGGGCGATGAATTGGCGCGACAGCTTGAAAAACGAGCTCGCGAACGCGCCCAAGCTCGCGAGGCTGCGGCACCCAAGCTCGACGTTGACCTTCCCGCCCGCCCTCCGGTGCTGTGCGCGGGCTGCCCGCACCGCGGTTCATTCTATGCGTGCAAGCGCGCGCTCAAGAAGATGCGCGTTCGCGGTATTTTCTCGGGCGATATCGGCTGCTATACCTTGGGCAACGCCAAACCGCTTGACGCGGTAGACACCTGTTTGTGCATGGGCGCGGGCATCACGATGGCGCAAGGCCTCGGCGTTGCCGACCCCGCGGCGAAACAGCTCTCTTTTGTGGGCGACTCGACGTTTTTTGCGAGTGGCATTACGGGCGTTGCCAATGCCGTTTACAACCAGCATGACATTACGGTGTGCGTGCTCGACAATTCCACCACGGCCATGACGGGCGGGCAACCGCATCCTGGCACGGGCAATACGCTCATGGGCCCGAAAAGCGCGCCGCTTTCTATCGAGCGTGTGCTCGAGGCGCTCGGTGTGGAATGCATCGAGTTCGCCAATCCACATCATCTCGACGAGAGCATTGATGCGGTCACGAAAGCTGTTTCTTTCGAAGGCCCCTCGGCGGTTATCTTCCGCGCGCCGTGCGTGAACCTCGTTAAGCCCGAGACTCCCGTTTCGATCAATGCGGAAACGTGCACGGGCTGCAAGAAGTGCATCACGGCGATAGGGTGTCCCGCCATCGGGTTCAACGGCGAAGTTGCTACGATCGACGAAACGCTGTGCACGGGTTGCGGCTTGTGCACCCAGGTTTGCCCCTTCGGAGCAATCTCGCTGGCTGGCCAGCCCGCATAGCTGTCGTTGGCGCGCGGTTGGCGCGCCGGGCGATTTCGGCTGCTGCTCTCGGCCAAGATGTGTCGCGTTTTCGCGGAGGGCCGTTCCGTCGGATGCTCGCACGCCGACTTTTGTAAGACCGACAATTATTGGAGTGGTACCCAATGAAGAATGTAGTGCTCACCGGCATCGGCGGACAGGGAACCGTGCTTGCCGCGAAAATACTTGCCCAGGCTGCGCAAGCGCGCGGCTGGCACGTGCGTACTGCTGAAACGATCGGCATGGCCCAGCGTGGCGGAAGCGTGACGAGCCATGTTCGCATGGGCAACGAAGGCGAGCGCGTCGCCTCGCCGCTGGTGAATGCGGGCGCGGCTGATATGCTCATCGCTTTCGAGCCAGGCGAGGCTGCGCGCATGATGGGGCTCCTCTCTGCGCGGGGAGTTCTTGTCACGGCGTCGAGCGTGAAGCAGCCCGTTACGGCATCGCTGTCGAAAACGGTGTATGCCGCCGACCCCGTGTTGGCGGCCTTGAAAGAGCGCGAAGGCGAAACCATCGTGGTTGACGAGGCCTCGCTGCTCAAGCTTGTTGGCAATCCGAAAGCCCTCAATATCGTGCTGCTTACCGTCGCTATCGCCCAGCGCGACGCCCAGGGCAATCCTCTCTTGGGTATTTCGCTCGACGAATTCAAAGAGGCCATTCGCGTATGCGTGAAGCCGAAATTCGTCGATATGAACCTTGCGGCAGTCGATGCCGTGTGCAAGGAATTGGGTCTTCGGTAGGGTCGCTTCTGGCTGCAAGATCCGTTCTCAGACGCGGAATCTGTCGCTTGCGACCGCATCTTCCCCTTTGAATTCAAGAAATCCCGCACGTGTTCCATGCGTGCGGGATTTCTGCATTTACCAGGCAAAACGCAGAAATTACCCCGCGGGGGTAATAGGCGCGCGCGAAGAAATCGGCCATAGTGGGCAGCGTTGAAGCCGCAAAACGCGGCAAAACCGCGAATAAAGAAGGGGGACCAATGACCGAGGAAAACGAAGGCCAGCGCGTCGCGGCGCCGACCGATGCGGATCATGCGCCCAAAGGGAAGAACAAGAAGAAGTCGGCCATTGTGGCTGGCACTGTCGCCGTCGTGTTGGTGCTTGCCGGCGCGGGTTTTTGGGTGTGGCACGAGCAGCCGAGTTTCTGCAACGCCATTTGCCACAGCCCGATGGACAAGTACGTCGAAAGCTACTCATCGGGTGATGCGGGCATGTTGGTAACGCAGCATGCCGAGGCGGGCAAGAATTGCCTCGATTGCCACAATCCGGTTATCACTGAACAGCTTACCGAGGTATGCACATGGGTAGCCGACGACTACCCCATGACCGACGATGGCATGCTGAATACGGGCAAGGAAATCGCTACCGAAGAGTTCTGCACTAACGACGGCTGCCACAATATGAGCGATGTCGTGAACGCTACGTGGGGCTTTGAGGGCAACGACGCCAAATACAACCCGCATTCCAGTCATCAGGACAACCAGCTCGAATGCGGCGATTGCCACAAATCACATGAGACGAGCACCCTGTACTGCGCTAAATGCCACGACTTGAACCTGCCCGAAGGTTGGGAGGCCACCAATGAGTAACGTATCTCGCCGTAATTTCTTCAAGGGCGCCGGTGCTGCCGCCCTGGTTGCCGCTGCCGCTGGCTCCCTTTCGGGTTGCGGGAAAGGCTACGAAAGCAACGAACCCATCAAAAACGAGACCAGCCAGCGTCCGTCGACTCCGAGCTGGCTCGGCGAAGCCCCTCAAATCGACGAGGCCGAAATCACCGAAACGCTCGACTGCGAAGTTGTTGTCGTGGGCCTGCGCACTGGCGGTCTGCCTGCCCTTATGTCCGCTGCCGAAAACGGCGCGCGCGTGCTCGGCATTGAGCAAATGAGCAAAATCGCCGGGCCTCGCGAAGACCTCGGCGCCGTTAATTCGCGCTACCAACTCGAATCGTTCAGCGAATTCCCTCAGTTCGAGATCGATAAGATGGAAATCATGGAAGACATCGTGCGCTATGCGAACGGCTTCGTGAATTATGACCTTATCAAGCTGTGGGTTGACGAGTCGGGCGACATGATTAACTGGCTGTCCGACATCATCGAGCGCGACGGTAAATTCAAGATGCGCTTCGAGGGCTCCGTTGGCACTGAGGGCCAGGGCGCTCGCGATAAGGCATGGGCTACGGGCCACAGCCCCCAAAAGCTTGTCGACGATAAAGAAGTCTCGCTCGGCAACACCATGCGCGATTACGCTATCGAAAACGGTGCCGAGATTCGTTATGACACCATGCTCGTGAAATGCGAGCAGGATGAATCGGGTCGCGTGACCGGCGTTATTTGCCGCGATGGCAACGACCTGCACTATATTCGTGTGAACGCTTCGAAGGGCGTTATTCTTGCGACGGGCGGCTATGTCGCGAACACTGAAATGGTTGAAGCTCGCCAGGCATGGAACAACCGCCTTAAGATCAACATCCCCATTGGCGGCAGCTGCACGGGCGATGGCATCAAGGCCGCTATGTGGTGCGGCGCGACTATCGACCCCTTGGGCTGTGCTGTCACTTTCAATCGTGCGTGCTGCAAGCCCGATGAAGTTGCCGGCAGTGACCTGGTGGGCAAGTGGTTCTGGTTCGGCGAGCAGCCGTTCCTCAAGGTGAACTTGCAGGGCAAGCGCTTCTGCAACGAGAGCGGTCCGTATGATTACATGCTGCACTCGGCTTTCATGCAGCCGTACCACACGTATGTCGACATTTGGGATTCCGATTACGTCGCGCAGGTCAAGCAGCTTAACGAAGTTGGTTGCTGCCGTTTGTATCCCTTTGATAACGGCGCTCCGTCGAACAAAGATATTTCTGCCATGCAGGGCACGTTCGACCAGCTCGAGGAAGCCGGCTATATTCAGAAGGCCGACACCATGGAAGAGCTTGCGGCTAAGCTGAATCTTCCCGTGGAAGCGACCGTTGCTACCTGGGAACGCTATAACAAATTCGCCGAGCAGGGCAAAGACGAAGATTACAACAAAGAGCCCTACCGTCTCACTTCGCTGACGCATCCGCCGTACTACGGCGTGCGCACCGGTGCGTGGTTCTTAGCCACCATCGACGGCTGCCCCATCAATACCGACATGCATCCGGTAAACGAAGCAGGTGAGCAAATCGATGGCCTGTATCTGGTCGGCAACGACTCGGGCGGTTTCTTCAGTGTGAGCTACCCGAATCTTATGACGGGTCTCGCTGCGGGCCGCACCATGACGTTTGGTCGTCGTGCCGGCATGCTTGCCGCGACTGGCCAGGCGTAAAGGACGCATTCCGCGCCCACGTTTCCTCTTTCGGAAAGTGTGGGCGCGCCTTCTTCTTTCTCTCATCAATTCGCAGACCGCTCGCGTTTTCCCTTTATGCGCGAGCGAGTCTTTCCCCTCTGGCGTCGAAAGGCGCCCGCCCGGCGCCCTTCCTCTCTGGGGCGTCGGGTTTTTGCTACAATGGCACGGTTTACCAGGGAAATCGTTTGAAAGGCAGCCATGAGCGAGCGTGTCTATGATGCAGCGTTTTGGCGCACAACGGCGGCGCTCTGTCTCGTGCTTGCGACCTCGAGCTTCATGAATATTTCGGCGTTTCCTTTGTTCGACCATGTGTTCACGTATGCGCGAGATATATCGGTTTTCGCAAAAGTGGCGTGCTTGGTTATCGTTGCCTTGGTGGCTTCTTTCCGATCGTCTTTGCTCGATTCCCATGTCGTCAATATCGCTGCGTTTGTGTTTTTGGTCGTTGGGTTTGCGGGCGTTGCCGTGTCGTTCGCGATTCAATCCCCTTGGTTGCTCGTGGCATCGTCGTGCGCCGCGTCAGCTGCGCGTGGATGGGTGAGCGTTGTCGTTGGTGTGGCGCTCTCGCGTTTCTCGATTCCCGTTATTGCCCAAATCGTCACGCTTGCCTTCTTGGGCAACTGCGCGTTTGGATATGCGGCATGGGTTTTGCCCGCAAGCATCGGGCTGCTTGCGTTTTTCGTAGCCCCCATCATCGCGCTGTTGCTCGCGCATGGTACCGCGAAATCCGTGCTCATCAATGTCCAGGCTTCCGATTCTCCGGCCGATATTGCCATTACGCAGCCTTCGTCGTTTTTGGCGCTTGGTTCTCAACTGTTCATCTGCTTGTTCTTCTTTCGCGTGGCCTTTGGCTTCTCGCTTCGTTTTGGGGAAGTGAACGGCGCGCCTCTGGCTGACTTCTTCTCCATTGTGCCCGTTGGTATTTTGGCCGTTGCCACTATCGCTTCGTCTGGCAAACTCATGAAAAGCGACCTGCTCGCACAGGTATCGGTGCTCTTCGTGCTTGCTGGTTTCTTTGCTACCACGATTTCTGCCACATGGGCATACACCGCAAGTGTATCGCTTCTTTCATGCGGCAATGCCTTGTTTGACGTGGTTGGCTGGGTGGTGCTCGCCGCGGTTGGCGGGCGCAATGCTCGCGCGTCGGTTGCGACTATTGCATGGGGCCGAGGCGTGTCGGCGCTTGGCAGCATCGTCGGTGCGGCAATTGGCGTATGGGCGAACACGACCTCGTTGACGCATCCCGTTGCTGTGCAGCTGGTAACAGGCGCGCTCGTTCTTGGGTTCGCGGCATATGCGCTTATTGGCCTGAAGAATTTCAGCTTCATTGATACCATCAACGGCGTGACCGAAGTCGTCGACGCGCAGTCGACCAATATTGAAGAGGCGTCTCGTGCGACATTCGAGCAAGCATGCTCGGCCATTGCTGATCGAGCCTCGCTTACCCCTCGTGAGAGGGAAGTGTTCGAGATGCTCGCCCGCGGTCGCGATAGCTTTTATATTCAGGAGCAGCTCACGGTTTCACGCAACACGGTGAAGGCGCACGTCAAACATATCTATGCGAAGCTCGATATCCACACTCATCAGGATTTGCTCGATATCGTCGAATCCGAGATGGCGTCTTAGGGCCCGCTTCGGTTCGTCGCACGGCAGATGTAGCTCCGCTGCGCGCTTGCGAATTGCGGTTGCGGCCGAATGCCAAGCTGTTTCGTTATGGCGCGATGAACCATGCCCTGTTCACTAGGTTGGAATAATTGCACTCAACGCGAAAAGGGCGATCGCGCCGAACGTTGCCATGCGCCAAGTCCGCTCGCGGAATCTTTCATTCCGCATCTTGCCCATCGGGCGCTTTAGCGTACAATAGTGCCCATGATGAATGCACTCGACATACAATCCCTCAAAGCCGCGCGTACCGCGTTGGCTGGTCGATGGCTCTAGCTTCAAGTTTGCTCAGCGAGCTTGAGGCGCCTTTTTTCGTGCACGTGAATGCCGAAATGGCGTAAAGCCCTGATTTTTGCAGGCTTGAAGCGTCTCCAATTTCCCGCAAGGTATTCAGACACGCGCGAAAGGCAGTGCCATGCAGCTCACCGATGAACAGTTCGATCTCATCAAAGAACAATTCAAAACCCTGAAAGACCGCTCTCCCTTCTATGCCAAGAAGTTCCAGGGCATCGATTTGTCCGACGTGCAAACTCAGGCCGATTTCGAAAAGCTCCCGTTTTCGGAAAAGGCCGACTTGCGCGAAGCGTATCCGCTGGGGATTCAGGCGGTGCCCGACGAGGAGGTCGTGCGCATCCACAGCTCTTCGGGTACGACGGGCACGCCGGTCATCATTCCCTATACCGCTCAAGACGTTGCCGATTGGGCCGAAATGTTCGCGCGTTGCTATCGCACGGCGGGCATTACCAATAAAGACCGCATTCAAATTACCCCCGGCTATGGCCTGTGGACTGCGGGCATCGGCTTCCAGCTTGGCTGCGAGCGCTTGGGCGCCATGGCTATTCCCATGGGTCCGGGCAATACCGAAAAGCAGCTGCAAATGATGCAAGACTTGCACAGCACGGTAATCACGGGCACGAGTAGCTATGCGCTTTTGCTTGCTGAGGAAATCTCGAAGCGCGGCCTGCGCGATAAGCTCGATTTGCGTAAGGGCGTTATTGGCTCGGAGCGTTGGGGCGAGAAGATGCGTCGTCGCATCGAGAACGAGCTCGGCGTCGAGATTTTCGACATCTATGGCCTGACCGAGATTTACGGACCGGGCATTGGCATTTCGTGCAGCGAACACCATGGCATGCATATCTGGGGCGACTACGTCTATTGCGAGATCGTCGACCCCAAGACTGGCGAGCCCGTGCCCGACGGAGAGATGGGCGAGCTCGTGCTTACTACGCTGCGCAAGCAAGGCGCCCCGCTTATTCGTTATCGTACGCATGATCTTACGCGCATCATTCCTGGCGATTGCGCCTGCGGCTTGAAGCATCCTCGCATCGATACCCTTACTGGTCGAACCGACGACATGGTGAAGGTCAAGGGCTGCAATATGTTCCCCGCGCAAATCGAGGAAGTCATTGCGTTCACCGATGGTGCGAGCTCCGAGTATCAGGTCATGATTGAGGCCATCGATGGCCGCGATGTGCTCACGGTGCTGTTCGAAACGCCGCTTGAAGGCGAAGACAAGGAAAAGTGCGAGCAGGAACTTGCGCTGCTCTTTAAGGCGAAGATTGGCTGCACTCCCGAAGCGAAGGGCGTTCCGATGGGCGAGTTGCCTCGTTCCGTGAAGAAGACCAAGCGCATCTTCGACAGCCGTTACTAACCGTATCTATATATAGATATATAGAGCGAATCGACCAGGACGGTCCCCACGGGCGGCCGTCTTTCTCTTTCAGAAGGGGCTGCCCTCGATCCTTCCTTTCCGCTCCATCGCGCTGGAGTTGTCGGCATCCTGTGTGCGGGAGGGTTTCCCGCCCGCGGCGCGCCGGGGGCGCGTATAATACCGAACTCGTCGCCGCGAAGGGCCGAAGCCCTGAGCGCGAAGGCGCCCCG